>NZ_ANPF01000072.1:0-10933 GCF_000328325.1 Halobacillus sp. BAB-2008
AAAGCGAAGCCTGTACGCTCTCGTTCAAACCATCCAGCATCCTCACATCGTGCTTTCAGAAGTACACACCAGCCTAGAAAAGATAAAAGCATTAGTATTGCTTCACAGGGCGGAAGGGATTGTCGCAAAACACAAGAAGAGCTTGTACAGCGAAGGGGAGCGGTCCAAGCAATGGTTGAAATGGAAGAACTTCCGCAGCGTTTCCGGCTGTCTGACAGCCTATGATCCGGCCAACGGCTACTATGACGTCACTCTCATGGAGGAGACGTTGGGAAAGTTCAAAAATGGGCTGTCTGCCGAAGAAGCAGAAACACTTCAGATGTTTTTTAAAAGTAACGGAGAAAAGCAGGCCGGGAAGTGGTATGTAAGGCCAAGCGTCTGCGCGGATATCCATTGCCTTGATGCTGCGGATGGGGAAATGCGCGAACCTGCTTTTCACCGATTCCGATTTGATCTGACACCGGAGAACTGCACAAAAGAGAAGATGGAGTGGGACCTTTCCCTCTATCCTGAAGAAGTACCTGTCACGAACTCGGATAAACAGCTGTGGAAGAACGTCAGTAAGAAACAATACCTTCAATATATCCGTCCTATCGCACCTTACATGCTGCCATTCTTAGCGGAGAAGAAATTGACAGTAATCCGCTGTCCGGACGGGATTACTGCTGAATCCTTCTATCAAAAGCAAGCCCCGGATCATGCTCCGGACTATTTAGACACATGGGAAGAAAAAGACGGAAGCCGGATCCTTTGCAATAATCTCCCCTCGCTCCTTTGGCTTGCCAATCAAGGAGCAGTGGAGTTCCATATCCCTTTTGACAAAACAGATGCATCCTTACCCGATGAAATTGTCTTCGACCTGGATCCCCCAAGCCGGAAACACTTTTCACTTGCGATTACCGCTGCACAGTGGATGAAGCAGATGCTGGATGAAATCGGAGTCATCAGCTTCATCAAAACGTCTGGTAACAAAGGGATGCAGATTCATATCCCTATTCAAGCAGGCGACTTCAGCTATGAGGAAACGCGGAACCTTACCGAAGCTGTGGCGGAAACACTCGTACAAAAATGCCCGGACCTGTTCACAGTCGAACGCCTGAAGAAAAAACGAGGAGAGAAGCTGTATCTGGATTATGTCCAGCATGCAGAAGGGAAAACAATCGTTGCCCCCTATTCCGCTCGCCGTACCGATGAAGCCACGGTTGCCTGTCCGTTATTTTGGGAAGAGGTAAAAGAAGGACTGCGACCGGAATCCTTCACGATTAAGAACGTCCTGGCCCGACTCGAAGAGAAAGGCTGTCCGTTTCTCCAATATGAAGAGGCACGGAAGCGGCAGCCGGTCAAACAGTTGAAGCGACTCTTATGATTTTGTCGAAACATTTCCCGGGAAATGACAACAAAAAAGCGGTGCTCCCTGCGCATGAGAGCACCGCTTTCCCTTATTCCAACATAGCTGTCCGTTCTTCTCTTAATTTAAATTTCTGCAGTTTACCACTGGCGTTCCTCGGCAATTCTTCCATAAATACATATCGTCTCGGCCGCTTAAAGCGGGCCAGCCTTCCGCCTGAGGTGCAGAAAGCATCCAACTCTTCGGAGGACACCGGGTCCCCCTTACGGACAATGAAGGCGACCACCCGCTCTCCCCACATCTCATCCGGCTCCCCAACAACCGCCGCATCGAGCACACCAGGATGATCAAAGAGCACATCCTCTACTTCTCTCGAGTAGATGTTCTCTCCACCGGATAGAATCATATCTTTCACTCTGTCCCTTACCCACAGATATCCTTCTTCATCAAAGGAGCCGATATCACCGGTGTGATACCACCCTTTGTATAAGACTTCTTCCGTTTCTTCCGGCCTGTTGTAATAGGCCGTCATCATACTCGGCCCGCGGACGATAATTTCCCCCAGTTCGAACGGTTTGCAGATTTCATTGGGTTCCGCCGGTCCATGCTCATTCGTTCGCACGACCCTGACGTCATGATTAAGCAGCGCTCTTCCTGCCGATCCTGCTTTTCTTACTTGCTCCTCGTCCATCAATGCTGTAATGGCAGGGCCCATCTCCGTCATGCCATAAGCCTGGAGCAGTTCTACCCCAAGGGCGTCATGCAGACGCTTCGTGAGGGATGGAGCCATGGGAGCTCCACCGTATAATCCCTGTCGGAGCGTCTGGAAATCCTCTGCACTGAATTCTTCTTCCAGCACCATGTTCCACATCGTCGGTGCTGCAAACAAGCAGGTGATCTGCTCCTGCTTGACGGTTTCAATCAGTTCTTCCGCTTCGAAGTGGTGCATAATCACATTTGCTGCCCCTATCATAACGCGCGGGAAGAAGGCGCAGTGCAGTTCCGCACAGTGAAAGATCGGGGCAACCGTTAATCCGCGATCCTCTTTCGTGAGACGCAGACAAGCTGTCATAATCAGCGCTTGATCGATCATGTCACGGTGGGAGTGGATGACGCCTTTCGGTGACCCGGTCGTCCCTGACGTGTACATGATGGCATATGGATCGTTTTCATCGAGTTGACACACCGGTCGATCTGCTGTAACACTTGCCAGTCGATCGTGATAGTTTACGGCGTGCTCCTGCTCGACTTCATCAATGCTCCAAAATTCGATGGCTGGCATATCTGCAGCTATCGGAGCGACTTGTGACGCCGTAGCCCTCTCAAACAATACGACCTTAGGGGAGGCGTCGGTCAGAATATAGCGGATCTCCCGTTCTGACAGTCGGAAGTTGACCGGTTGGAAGACGGCACCGATCTTCATACAGGCAAACAGCGTCGTAGCAAATTCGGATGTATTGAAGAGGACAGTCGATACCCTGTCTCCCTTCTCCACTCCGGATGCCCGTAAAGCATTGGCAGCTCTATTCACTTCAATGTCCCACTCTGCATAAGTCCACCGGATTCCAAGTCGTAAATCCACCAAGCCTTCCTTATCCCCATGCTTCGCTACCGTTTGTTCGAACATCCCTTTAAGTGTTTGCGCCATCGTTTATCGACTCCTTTGTTTTTGGTTAGTCTAAAAACGGACCTGCCTCACCTGACGTTCTCCATGCAGTCATTTGATTCTTTCAATAATAGTCGCATTCGCCATTCCTAACCCTTCACAGACAGCCTGCAATCCGTAACGCGCGTTTCTCCTTTCCAGTTCGTGAACTAATGTTGTCATCAGCTTCACTCCTGTCGCGCCAAGTGGATGACCAAGCGCAATCGCTCCTCCGTTCACATTCACCTTCTCATGCGGTACCCCCGTTTCTTTCATCCAAAATAGCGGCACAGAGGCAAAAGCCTCGTTCACTTCAAAAAGATCGATATCCTCAAGAGCCAATCCGGCTTTTTCCAATGCTTTGTAGGTCGCAGGAAGCGGTCCTGTCAGCATGAGTGTCGGATCAGAGCCGATGACGGAGCGGGAGGCGATACGGCACCTTCCTTTGATTCCTTCTGCTTCCGCCTTCTCCTTTGACATAAGCAGTAGAGCGGCCGCTCCATCACTGATTTGACTGGCATTACCCGCTGTGATTTTCCCTCCTTCTTTAAACGGCGGCTTTAATTGTGCCAATGCTTCCATGGATGTATCCGTTCTTGGTCCTTCATCCCGGCTGCACACATCCCCGTCTGCTGTCGTAATTGGATGAATCTCTTTATCAAACCGCCCTTCTTTTACCGCTTGTATCGCCCGCCTGTGGCTCTCGACCGCATATAAATCTAGCGTTTCTTTCGATATGTCCCAGCGATCTGCAATACGTTCGGCTGAGAGACCTTGATGAATCAATTCATATGCATCCGTCAGGCGTTCGTTATCTTTCACTCCCTGCCGATTCGAAAACATCGGAACCCGTGACATACTTTCGACTCCGCAGGCAATGACAGCGTCCATATCCCCGCTTGCGATTGCCTGTGCCGCAAAATGAACCGCCTGCTGGCTCGATCCACACTGGCGATCCAATGTAACACCAGGGACTTGAACAGGAAAACCCGCGGTAAGGGCAGCAATGCGGGCAATATCTCCTGCCTGCTCACCAACTTGCGTTACACACCCGGCAATTACATCCTCCACCTGAGAAGGATCCACTCCCGACCTTCGCATCAATTCTTTCAGCAATTCCGCTAACAGAAGGTCGGGCCTGACTTCACGGAACATGCCTCCTCTCCTTCCGACCGGTGTTCTTACTGCGTCAATGATCACTACTTCTCTCATTCCAAAACCTCCCCGCCAGACCCCTTCCTGCCACCCGCAGATGCGGGTGCTGGGAGCAGGAAACGTCGGCGCTCCAAATCCATGTCTCTCTAACTACGTTGCTGTATTTCTCTCTTTGCTGAATATATTCCTTCCTGATATTTAAATTGATTACAAAAATATGAAATTAGAAGGATTTCGACAGACCAGAATGACGAAAAACTTCACGATCCCCCACGCGCCTATGTTCTCAGAAATAAAAAAAACCTTGCAGCAAAAACCTGCAAGGTTATCTGTATCCTTTTATTTCAGAACTTTTTCAATAGCGCGCGCTACTCCATCTTCTGCGTTTGTAGCAGTCGTGAAAGCCGCTGCTTTCTTAACATCTTCCTGAGCATTCCCCATAGCGACACCAAGTCCCGCTTCTTTGATCATCGCCATATCATTCAAACTGTCACCTACGGCCATCACTTGACTCATGTCCAAATCCAACCACTTGCAGACTTTTTTCAAAGCAGCTGCTTTATTCACACCAACAGGGTTGATTTCAATGTTCGTTGGACTGGAATTAGTCACTTCCAGCTCTTCATTGTTATTCAATTCTTCCAAGATGACTTCACGCACCTCATCGTCTTCTATGTCGAATCCGAATTTCAACCAGTCGTACTGATGGACCTCATTCTCAAACGGATCTTGACTATTATAGAGACCTTGTACGGTTGTAGACCAGAAATACAGGCCGTGTTCTTTTTTCAGTTCCCACAGCCTCTCGACATGTGTATGGTGGAGCTTATTCTGCTCTACCAGTTCGAATTGGTGATCATAGATTTCCCCGCCATTGATCGTGACGATGTAGGAAGAGCGTCCTAAAGATTCCGCAATATCCCTGCACCGGGACAGCGATCTGCCTGTACTTAGTACGACATGAATTCCTTGTTCTTTTGCTTCTTTTACAGCTTTTTCGTTAGCCTCAGAAACGGTGCCTTCATGACTTACGAGGGTCCCGTCCAAATCCAAGGCGATCAGTTTGATATCTTCCTTCATTTCTCCCACGTCCTCTCTATTACTGTATCCATTCTAATACATCCATGCCCCCGGTACAATAAATCCGTAAGCCCGGCAATAGAGAGACCCCATGTAAAGACAGATCTTTACACGGGGTGCCTTTATAGAGCTTGGTGCTCCTTCTTTATTTCCTGAAGCAGGACTTGGTCCAGCAGCAGGGTCAATCCTGTCTGACTTAACGCCTTGGCTCCTTTCATGAGCGCTTCGTCTCCCGCTTTCGAGCGGGCAGCTTCCCGAAACTCGTCCGTATGAGCAACAAGCGAGTCCGGGCCTATTTTGATATATGGATGAAGGGTAGGAATGACTTGGCTGACATTGCCTGCATCGGATGAACCGAGACCTTTACGCTCGGCATGATACACTTCGCCGAGTGCCTCGATCTTCTGCCGGAACACTTCATCAAACGTTGGGGTTACTTTAAAATTATCTACTCCGTTTTGAATGCGCGTCATTTTGTAATCCGCGCCTGTGATTCTCGCCGCACCTGCAGCGATTTCTTCGACCCTGCGTGTTACTTCATCACATGCTTCCCGCGTTGCTGCTCGTAAATAAAACCTCGCCCGGGCATAATCCGGAACGATATTAGGTGCCTGACCGCCATCCAAGATGACTCCATGGATCCGCACGTCATCCGGAACATGCTGGCGCAGGGCATTGATCCCGTTGTACAGTTGAATGACTCCATCCAAGGCGTTGATCCCGTCGTGCGGGTTGCTTGCCGCATGTGCACTTTTTCCGAAGAATTCAAAATCGACAGGATCGACGGCCAGCGTAGGCGCCGATCCCGACGTCCTCCCCATCGGATGAACCATCATACAGACATCTAAATCCTGGACGAGTCCGTGGCGGACGAATGTTCCTTTCGCGCTGCCGTTCGGTCCGCCTTCTTCTGCCGGTGTGCCGAGTACGACGACATCTCCTCCGGTTTGACTGATCAATTCCCCTAATGCAATGGCAGCCGCACAAGAGGCTGTGCCGATAATATTGTGTCCGCATGCATGACCAAGACCCGGCAGGGCATCATATTCTGCCAAAAACCCGATTTTAGGCCCGGGAACACCAGAGCTTTTCACCGCACGGAAGGCCGTTTCATGTTCTGGAATATTCCGATCGACGACAAACCCTTCCTTTTCTAAAAGAGTGGTCAGCGTATCTGCAGCGAAATATTCCTCGTTGCCTATTTCCGGGCGTTCATGAATGCTGTGACTGATGGATAGGTATTCTCCCCGCTTCCCTTCTATCTTTTGCTCAAGAAGGGCGGAAAGAGAAGTTGCTGTGTCTGCAGTCATTTCCTCCACTCCTTTACCAGCCGATATCTTCCAATGGGACAAATGTCGGAATAAGGGAATCGTTATATGTTTTCTTAATATGATCCGCTACATCCTCTTCTTGATAAAGCTCAACGATTTTCTGATAGACTTCTTTATCTGCTTCATCGGCACGAGCCGCAATGATGTTGATATAAGGTTGAGCGGTTTCATCCTCAATATAGACAGCGTCTTCCACCGGTACAAATCCTGCTTCAACCGCGACTCCATTATTAATGACGGATGCAGCGACATCGGGAAGGACACGTGGTGTCTGGGCAGCAACAATCGGTTCAAATTTCAAGTTCTTCGGATTATCTTCAATGATATCGAGCGATCCATTTCCGTCGAAATCTTCCGGTAGACCGATCAGACCCGCCTGCTCAAGGAGAAGCAGAGCGCGCCCCATGTTCGTTGCTTCTTTCGGGACAGCGATGGAACTTCCATCAGGAATGTCCTTTACATCTTTATATTTTTCGGAATAGACACCCATCGGAGCAATGATCGTCGTACCGATCGGCTTCAAGTCTAAATCGTGCTCTTCTATGAAGGAATCAAAATACGACACCGTCTGGAAAGCGTTCAAATCGATATCTCCATCAGCAAGTGCCATGTTCGGGCGCACGTAGTCCGCGAATTCAACCAGTTCAATGTCAATATTCTCTTTCTCTGCTTTCTCCTGGACTTTCTCCCAAATCGGGACGCCGGAACCATTCAGGCCTACCTTCACTTTCGTCTTCTCACCAGAGGCTGCGTCGCCTTCACTGGAGCACCCTGCTAATACAAAACTGATGATTGCGATGAAACTTAAAATAAATCCCCACTTTTTCATAATAATATCCCCCTGTTATTGTCTACGTATTTTTCTTGATATAAAGTTTCCAACCGTCTGCGTAAGCTGCACAATCAGTACGAGCAATAGGACCGTTGCAATCATAATATCTGTTTCAAAGCGTTGATAGCCGTAAGAGATGGCCAAATCTCCCAAACCTCCGCCTCCAACAAAGCCCGCCATGGCGGAAGCACCGACGAGACCGATCGTTGCAATCGTCAAGTTAAGAATGATAGAACTCAATGCTTCTGGTATATAAACACGACGTATGATCTGCCACGGTGTCGCTCCCATCGCTTCTGCTGCTTCGATGACTCCTGGTTTCACTTCGAGCAAGCTGCTTTCCACAAGCCTCGCTATGTACGGAGCAGAGAAGATGACGAGCGGAACGACAGCTGCTGCTGTCCCGATCGATGAACCGACAAGCAGACGTGTAAACGGCAGGATCGCTACGAGCAATATGATGAACGGAATGGAACGGAAGAAGTTCACAACCGCACTTAATCCGTTAAAGAACGGTTTATTTTGAAGCAGCCCTCCCTGTCTCGTAACAACGAGAAGTATTCCAAGCGGCAGGCCGATAAGCGCTGCTGCCAGGAGGGATATACCGACCATGACAAGGGTCTGGTATGTCGCTTCCCATATTTTCGGCCAAAAATCCATCAAATTAACCTGCATGTGCAGTCACCTCCTGTACCGTTACGGTTTGTTGGATATGGTGGATCGCTTTAAGAATTTCTTTCGCATCCCCTTGGAACTCCACGACTAAATGACCGAATGGAATACCCTGCAGTTCCGTAATCTGTCCGAACAGTACATTTACTTCCACATCAAAACGTTTTGCCACCTGTGAGAGGACCGGCTGTCCTGCGCTTTCCTCCACAAAGGTGATCCGGTAGATATTCCCGGAGGCATGGCGCTTTTCGATGCCGTCTAGAATAGACGCGGGTATATCATTCTCCATCACCGTCCTTACGAAATTCTTGGTTGTCGGATGCTGCGGATTGGAGAAAAGGTCGAAAATGGATCCACTCTCCATGACACGTCCGTTTTCCATCACTGCTATCCTGTCACACACCTCACGGACGACATTCATTTCGTGAGTGATCATCAGAATCGTAATGCCGTACTCGTCCCTCACCTTCTTCAAAAGTTCCAGGATTGACTTGGTTGTCTCCGGATCGAGAGCGGACGTTGCTTCGTCACATAATAGAATATCAGGGGAGGTCGCCAAAGCTCGGGCGATACCGACCCGCTGTTTCTGCCCGCCGGACAGCTGGTCCGGGTAATGATTTGCCTTTTCAGACAGACCGACGAAGGCTAGAATTTCCTTCACCCTTTGATCTATCTCTTTCTTCGGCGTACCGACAAGAGATAATGGAAATGCCACGTTATGGTGGACGGTTTTGGACTCCAGCAGATTAAAATGCTGAAAGATCATTCCGATGCGCTTCCGGACTGTCCTTAAATCCGGTTTGGACAGCTTCGTCAAATCCTCTCCATTGACGACGACCCTTCCTTCTGTCGGCCGTTCCAATAAATTAACAAGACGGACGAGCGTGCTTTTTCCAGCGCCGCTGAAACCGATGACTCCGAAGATTTCCCCTTTATGTATCGTCAAATCGACACGGTCGACGGCACGCAGTTCTTTCCCTTCGTGCTGATACACTTTCGATACGTTTTCAAACTGGATCATCGAATCCCTCCTATGCTTTCCTAAACAAAAAGAGCCTCTCTTCTTATAAAACAAGAAGAGAGGCTCACACGTATGTATATGAGATCCGTCTCTCCTCATCTGTCACGCCCACAGGCGTGCTGGAGTTGGCACAGTTTCTGACGGAGACATCCGTTCAGATCCGCTGCCGAGGTTTCAAAGGGCCAGTCCCTCCACCTCTCTAGATAAGAAGATCGATTCCATTCGTTATTCAATTATGTCACTGGTGAAAATGATAATACAGCCTCATCCACCTTGTCAATTCCATTTGTAACTTTTCTCAGAAAAATGGAGAAATTCAGATTCCATAGATACCTTAAAGGGTATGTATAGCCATAAATCAGGAAATTAAAAAGGAGGATTCTATGTTTCATTATACAGTTGAAACGAAGAAGAGTGTCGAGGATGCAGTGGAAAGCCTGGAACAACAGCTGAGTCTGGAGCAGTTCGGGGTCTTATGGAAGTTCAATGTCAAAGATAAGCTGACGGAAAAAGGATTGGACTTCCATCAGGAATTTCGTATTCTTGAAGTGTGTAATCCGAAAGAAGCAGAAAACATCCTATCCGAGAATACCCTTGCCGGTTATTTTCTCCCTTGTAAAATGGTCGTATATGATGAGCAGGGTAAAACAAAGATCGGAATGCCGAAGCCGACTGCTCTCGTAAGTCCCATTGGTGATGCTGCCGTTCAATCACTCGCCTCCGATATCGAGGAACGGTTGATTCACTGTATAAGCAAAAGCGTGTGAAATTAGATCCCTGGTCAGGGTTCACCCATCCGCACTCTACCAGGGATCTCCATTTAATGCTCGATAGGCGGAATTTTCGGATCCGTACCTTTCAACGAGTAGTGAAAAGACCCCCGGTTGGTTACCGCTCCGTAGAAGATATCCGAAACCGCATGGGGAGTGATCTGTTTCTCTACCCACGCTTCTGTCTTTTCCATACGCGCTATCATATCCTTTTGCAAAATACCGTCCATAATCAAGGGGACGTCATAACCCCCACCCCTATTCCATATACCTATGTCTTCTCTAGTAACGGGCTCTTTTCCCTGCTTCAATTGCACCGTCAATCTCCCGTCCGGTTCTATGATTGCCATGTATACGTCCTCAATCCGGAATACATCTTTTTCCCGAAGCATTTGTATTATATTATCAATGGAATAGCGAATTCGCTTAACGTTTTCACCAATCATCTTCCCTTCGAAAACGACAACAGTTGGTTCGAAGGTCAATAACTTTCCGAACCAAGGACTCCTCAGCTTCATCCATACAATGACTTTTTGTAAGAGCGCGATCGCTATAATAGCTGTCACCGTATGGATGTGGTTGATATTCGGATCAGCAATATCCGCTCCCACCACGGAGCCGAGAACCAGGACAACAACGAAGTCAAAGACAGGTAGTTCACCGATCGACCGCTTCCCCATAAAGAGACCTACGGCCAAAAGCAATGGCAGGATTGTGACGATTCTAAGCAGTACCTTCCAGGTATCCATCCAAAGTTCCATCATGTCACCTCTTCCTTAGCTTGGTATTCTATCGGTATTCTTATCCGAATCTTTTCTTGTTGACAAAAATACCACTAGGGGTATATTATTAGTCATGTACTGTTCAAAGCGAACAAAAATAACTGCTTAAGGGAGGCCGACGCAGTGGAATATAACACAGCTATGAAAAACAGAGTGAAACGATTAGAAGGGCAATTGAGAGGCGTACTCAAAATGATGGAGGAGAATAAAGACTGTAAAGATGTCATCACACAGCTTTCTGCATCCAGAAGCGCGATCGATCGTGCCATCGGTCTTGTCGTCAGCTCCAACCTTGCA
>NZ_ANPF01000073.1:0-10569 GCF_000328325.1 Halobacillus sp. BAB-2008
CCCATGCGTATGTATCGTCTGGGCGAGTTCGCTAATCTTCTCGTTGTTAAATATCGCTCGAGGTTGGTAACGGTTCGGCTGTACACGTTCGACCGGAACCTGCACAACTTCATCGGGACTGTAGCCTTCTTCTTCATTGCTGCCTTTATCCGAATCCGGTTTGTCCCCTAGCCCGAATAAACGACCAAAAGGATGTAACACGATCAGACACCACCTTTATACGATCGAGCATACGCATTTCATCATAGATTGCTGTATTTTGAAATATAAAAAGCGCCGCAGGCTTGTTGGCTGCTGCGCGTACGTATGCCGTTTTTCATTTCTTTCCTACATTTTATCATATTTGCTTCCGTAAAAGTATCGAGAAGGTGGAAGAATTGTGTGACTCCTTTGTCGAATTCTCCCATCGATCACTACGGAAAGGGTTATTTTTCGCGGTTTCCACGCATCCCATCGTTGGCTGATGATGGCAAAAACCGTCGATATATTTTCTTTAACCCTATGAATTTAACATCCGGAACGTAATCTTGGAATGCCTCCGGGCGAAAATGCGCAAAACGCCCTACATGTGCTTCTTTAGTCCAGCCATCCTTTTCGTCTTGCGATGAAGGCTGCTTCCGTCCTGTTCTGCGCATCCAGCTTGCTCATGATTTCCGATAAATAATTCCGGACGGTGCCGCTTGATAAATACAAAGATTCGCTGATCTGCTTCGTGCTGCAGCCTTTCTCCACACAACGGAGAATCTCCTCTTCCCGGTCGTTGAGAGGCGACGCTTCCGTCGTAAACATCTGATGGATCAACTCCGGACTGATGACCTGCTTTCCGTTCATCACCTGACGGATGTAATCGGCCAGTTCCTCACTCGGGGTATCCTTTAATAAATACCCATCGACCTTTTCTTTCCAGGCATCCTCCAAGTACCCCCGTTTGGAAAACGTCGTCAGAATTAGGATCTTCGTCTCCAGACCATTAGCTTTCGCCTCTTTCAGGACTTCGACTCCCGTCATCAGCGGCATTTCGATGTCGAGCAGGGCGATATCCGGCCGCTTCGTCTCCATCAATCGGAGGGCCTCTCTGCCATCGGCAGCCTCTCCGATCACTTCGAAATCGGCTTCCATACTAAGCAGCGTCCGCAGCGCACTGCGGAGCATCATCTGATCCTCTGCGATAATGATCGAAAGCATACGCATTCCTCCTTATTTTTGAACTTTCGGCACATGAACGACCAACACGGTCCCGCGCTGTTTGGCGGATTCTATATTCATACGGCCGCTGATCATATGCAGCCGCTCCTCCATCCCAAGCAACCCGTTTCCCGGCTCACCCTTAAACCCGATTCCGTCATCGCTGATCGTCATCCGCACTTCTTCCGGTAAATCTTCCACGCGGATCGTACATCTGCTCGCGAAGCTGTGACGGATCACGTTGGTGATACTTTCCCGGAGACTGTAAGCGAGGATATTCTCATAGAGCGGATTCAAACCATGGACAGGAACAGGAGCATCAACGACCGCTTCCATTTCCATTTCCCGCAAAAGCTTTTCTGCGTGGATCAGCTCTTCCCGGAACGACAGCTGCTTCAAATCAGAAACGATCTCCCTGATCTGGTTCAGAACAGTACGTGAAATCGTGTGGATTTCCTTGATTTCTCTCTCTGCCTGTTCGATTTTATCAGGCAGAGAGCGCCTGGCAATGTCGCTTTTCAATGTAATCATCGACAGCGTCTGGCCGACCGTATCGTGCAGATCGCGCCCGATTCGTTCCCGTTCCTGCTGCTTGACGAGCTCTTCGATGCGTCGATTCGCTTTCGAGAGCTGCTCTTTCATATTCCACGATTTGACCTCGTTCCGGATCCCGACTGGAATGGCCGCAACAAGAATCATAGCAGCTACAATAGTGGAGAAATCGATGACTCGCGACGAATACAGAGTCAGCATATATAATTCAAAGAATAAAAGCGGAGCAAGCATATACACGACAATGATCTTCCAGCGCTTATGGATGAAATACAGCGAATAAGTCGTATAAATCGATAAATAAATGAATGTCTCATGAAAGAAGAAGAGCAGCACAGCAAGAAGTGCCGTCATACCGAGAGCGTCAAAGAAAGCCCGGGAAGGATGCCAGTACATATCCCGGAACATAAGGAAGAAGACAAGCAAAAGAAGAAGGCCGAAGCCTCCCTCCCAGCCACCCGTCGCTATCAATGCAATAAGCGGAACAAGCATATAAATCAGCCAGAACAACGGGGCACGCCCGTATTTCTCCGGAAACAATCTCATGACATTCATCCTTCCTGAAAACGGCGGTACGTCCACAAGGATCCCGTGAGGAAAAAGAGGAAGTAGCCGGCCAGCACAATAATTGTCAAAGCGGATATCGATTCTCCTGCAAGGATCGACCATGCCCCATCCGCATACAGGTGCCCCGGCGTCCACGCACCGACCTCCCTGACGAAGACCGGAAGCTGGCGGAGCGGCATCCACAGGCCACCGATGATCGCGAGTCCAAGTGTAATCAAGTTGGCGAACCCGGCCGCCGTCTCCGCTGTTTTGAAGACAGACACCCACGTTCCAAGTGCCAGGAACGGAAGGATCGCAAGCCACACCCATGCCACGATTTTAACCCACGTAAAGAAACCCAAATCGATATCCTTCCAGTTCGCAACGATGATAAACATAAACAGAATGACGGCCAGGTTCAATACCATCAAAGCAGAGAGTCTTCCAAGAAAATACTGCCAATGCTTCATCGGAAGCGACTTCACCCATGACATCCACGGCTGTCTCCGGTCATGAAGCAGCTGAATCCCCATTGTCGTCACCGAGGCACTCATCATGCTGAAGCAGGTCATCGAGACAAGAAAGTACGCTTTCCACTCCGCTCCGTCGATCATCACTGTATCATCGACCGTCTGTGTGTATATCGCATAGAATACAAGCGGCATCAACATCGAGAATATAATGAAATACGGATTTCTTCCCATACGTAAAAGCTCAATCTTCATAACGTTATACCATGTTTTCATTGTGAATTCCTTCCTTTCCGAGCAATTCTTCATAAAAATGTTCGACTGTATGCTTCTCTACCGTCAAATTCCGGAAGGGCACCGCCTCCCGGACGAGCCATGTAATCCATTCGTCCGATCGGTCCGTCTTGAGCTCCCACCGTAATGTCAGGCCGTTTCTCTGAAATCCGGCGCCTTCCAATAAGTCTCGCGGCGTTGATCCGCTTAAGTCGAACCGGATCCAGGAGTGCGTCTGTTCGATATCAGATACGGTTTGGTCGGATTTGAGCCGTCCCTTTTCCATAAACAGCACCCGATCTCCAAGTAAGGATGCTTCCTGCAGCAAATGTGTCGTCATCAGAATCGTCATTCCCTGCTGTTTCAACTGTCGGATCTGTTCATACACATGCTTTCTTGCCGATACGTCCATCCCCGCTGTCGGTTCATCCATGATCAAGAGCTTCGGACGACCGACAAGAGCAAGAGCGAAGATCAGCTTCCGCTTCTGGCCGATACTGAGATGGTCTGTCTTCACCTTCGCTTGCTCCGTCAAACCGGACAATTGGAGCACCTCTTCATACGACAGCGGATCCGGATACATCTTCCTTGTGAACTGGATCAGTTCTTTTATCGTGACACGATCCATCAGCGAAGCATCCTGCAGGACATAACCGACCTGCTGTGTTCCATCGCTCCAGTCGAACCTTCCGCTCTCTGCACGGATATTGCCCATGATCCATTGGAGCAGCGTCGTTTTCCCAGCCCCGTTCGCACCGAGAAGCAGGACACATTCCCCCTCTGAAAGTTCCATGGATACGTCATCCAGCGCCGTCGTTTTTCCATATTTCTTCGTTACATTCGATAGCTTCAACATCCCGCCTCTTCCTTTCCAGGTCTTTCGTTACATCTATCGTATCAGGATGCGGAGGAAATAATTAGAAATCATTGTCATGATGACAGATGACAATTGTCATCTTTTATTCGTTTCACATGAAACAAGCATCCTCTCTTGTAATAATTGGCGGGTTTTGTGGAAAAATGAGCACAACAACTAAGAGAGCAGGTGATTGGATGGATGGGAGCAGTTATAAAGCAGGCGATGTCGTCTATGTCGTTTACCGCAATCCGCATACGTATGATGTAGCGAATGTACAGGAGGCGGCCGTGGTGAACGACCCGGAAAACCCGGGTTCCCTGGCATTATTTTTGTATGAAACGTATTTTCCACTGGATGAGAGCATAGCCGTCTATGCATCCGAAGGGGAAGCGGAGCGGGCCTACTATGATGCGTTCGGCGGTGTGGAATCGGAGGGAGATCTGTGGTAAAACCATTCGTACCGGAACTGGTCTATATCGAGCCGCGGGCGCTCGATTACCCCTTAGGCCGGGAATTAAAAGAGAAATTCGAAAACATGGGCATCGAAATTCGTCAAACGACGTCGCATAATCAGGTCAGGAACCTCCCCGGAGAGAACGATTTCCAAAAATACCGGATGGCGAAATCGACGCTCGTCGTCGGTGTAAGGAAAACGCTCAAATTCGATACGTCTAAACCATCGGCTGAATACGCGATCCCGCTAGCGACCGGGTGCATGGGGCACTGCCATTACTGCTACCTGCAGACGACGATGGGGAGCAAACCATATATTCGGACCTATGTGAATGTGGAGGAGGTCTTTGATGCTGCCGAGCAGTATATGAAGGAACGAATGCCGGAGGAAACCCGTTTCGAAGCGTCCTGTACGTCGGATATCGTCGGCATCGATCACTTGACCCATTCCCTCAAACGGGCAATTGAATATTTTGGGGAATCCGACCACGGAAGGCTGCGGTTCGTGACGAAGTTCGCTCATGTCGATCATCTGCTGGACGCGAAGCATAACGGCAGGACACGCTTCCGCTTCAGCATGAACGCGGACTATGTCATCAAGTACTTAGAGCCCGGCACTTCCCGCCTGGACGAGCGGATCGAGGCAGCTGCCAAAGTAGCGAAGGCCGGCTATCCTCTCGGGTTCATCATCGCACCGATTTATCTGTACGACGATTGGAAGGAAGGGTACCGGGTGCTGTTTGAGAAGCTACACGACAAACTCCCGGACTACGCCACGAAGGATTTGACGTTCGAACTGATCCAGCACCGCTTTACGAAGCCTGCCAAGCGCGTCATTGAGAAAAATTATCCGATGACAAAGCTTGAGATGGATGAGGAGAAAAGAAAGTACAAATGGGGTCGATACGGAATTGGGAAATACGTGTACCAGACCGACGAACAGGAAGATATGAAGAAGACGCTCGGCGGGTATATTAATCAGTACTTCCCGGAAGCAAGTCTCGAATACTTTACTTGATCAGGGCGCCTTGTGCGCCTTTTTGTCTGCCTGAAAAACATCGTCCGTGTTTTATTTTTCCAAAAAGGTGGAATGAGCATACAAAACATTCCACAGAGGAGGATGAAGCATGACACGATATAATCGACAGACAGATGGACAGCCGGCACAGGAACAAGGAAGCCAGCCCGGAATGGAGAGTGAAATGCAGCCATTGCCGCTCCAAGCGGATACAGATTACCAAAGCGGAAATAAACTACAAGGAAAAGTTGCCCTGATCACCGGCGGGGACAGCGGAATTGGAAGGTCTGTCGCTATTGGATATGCGAAGGAGGGGGCAGACGTTGCCATTTCGTATCTGGAGGAGCACGAGGATGCCGAGCACACGAAGCAGCTCGTCGAAGCAGAAGGTCGCCGGGCGATTCTGATCGCAGGCGATGTCGGTGATGAAGATGTTTGTAAGCAGGCGGTTCAGCGAACAGTGGATGAGCTGGGACAGCTGGATATTCTCGTCAACAACGCTGCGGAACAGCATCCGAAGGACGATTTGTTGGATATTACTACAGAACAACTGGAAAGCACGTTCCGCACGAATATCTTTTCTATGTTCCATTTGACGAAAGCAGCGATTCCACATTTGAAACAAGGAAGTGCGATCATCAACACCGCTTCCATTAATCCATATACAGGTAACCCGCAGCTTGTCGATTATACAGCGACGAAAGGGGCCGTTGTCGCCTTCACCCGTTCCATGGCCCAACAGCTCGTCGACAAAGGAATCCGCGTGAACGGAGTCGCTCCGGGACCGATCTGGACACCGCTCATTCCAGCGACTTTCCCGAAAGAAGACGTCGAAGAATTCGGTACCAGTACGCCGATGGGCCGCCCGGGGCAGCCGGTCGAACACGTCGGAAGCTACGTCCTGCTTGCTTCTGATGATTCCACCTACATCACAGGTCAGTTCATCCATATCAACGGAGGAATGTACACATCAAGCTGAGAGAGGAATAGAAACCATGCCAGAAGGACCGGAAATCCGCCGTGCCGCCGACCAAGTCGAAAAGGCACTGATGGATCGAGAAGTGATCGATGTCTTCTTTGCTTTTGAACAGCTGAAGCCGTATGAAGAGATTCTGAGAGGGGCCGGCATCCGGAGAGTGGACACAAAGGGGAAAGCGATGCTCATCCGCTTCAACAACGGCTATACGATCTACTCGCACAACCAGCTGTACGGGAAGTGGATGATCCGTAACGCCTACAACTACCCGAAAACGAACCGGCAGCTCCGGCTCGCCATCCATAATGAGAAGAAGTCCGCATTGTTATACAGCGCATCGGACATTGAAGTGCTGCGCGATGAAGAAGTACCGGCGCATCCATTCATCGCTAAAGTCGGCCCCGACATCTTAAGTGAGACCGTAATCCCCGATGAATTAGCCGCTCGCTTTGAAGAGAAACGGTTTCGGAACAGACGGTGGACGTCCCTCCTTTTGGATCAGGCGTTCATCGCGGGAATCGGCAATTACCTCCGCAGTGAAATCCTGTTTGCTGCCGGTATTTCTCCGGAAACACGGCCTGTCGACAGTACCGAAGAACAAAAAAGGAAAGCAGCCGAAGCGACCATTGATTTGATGTGGCAGTCCTACCGCCATAAGGGAATCACAAACGACCTCGACCTGGCAGAGCGCTTAAAAAAAGAATGTGTGAAGCGGAAGGATTATCGTCACTGGGTGTTCAACCGCGAAGGCCGTCCGTGCCGCATCGACGGCACCCCCATTGTTAAATTCCGCGCCGGCTCCAGGCGCTGCTATTACTGCCCGACCTGTCAAAAGGAATGAGTTCAGAGTCCGTATGACGGCAAAAGGCCAGGCCGCACTGTTACGTGCGGCCTGGCCTTTTTTAAGAATAAAAGATATGCTCTGCGTGAATGCCGCCCTCAAACAGCGTCAGTATTCCGAAAGAATAGAATGGAAGGCTGCGTTTATCCGTCGCCGAGCCCGGATTAAACAGCAGCGTCTTCTTATGGTAACGAAGATACGGAATATGGGAGTGGCCGAAGAGAACGACATCGACCTCCCCCTCTTCAAACGACTCCAAAGCCCGGCGTTCTGTCGTCTTCTTCTCCCCATGTCCATGAACGAGACCGAAACGCACACCCCCGAGTGTCACTACCTGCTTTTCCGGAAGCAATTCTCTGATCTCCCCGCCGTCCACGTTTCCATAAACGCCGTACAGCGCGGATTTTTCCTTCAATGTTTCATAGACATCCAGCGATTGAAAATCTCCGAGATGGAAGACGGCATCGGCAGAAGGAAGCTCCTTCATTAACCGCTCCGGCAGCTCTTTCGCTTTCTTCGGCATATGTGTATCTGCTGTGACCACAATCTTCATGCTGCTCCTCCTCTACCAAAAAAGCCCCTCTATCCGGAGACAGAGGGGGCTTCTCATCATTGAATCGGTGTTTTGTTCGGTGTTCCTGCTTTACGCGGATACTTCTTCGGAGTCTTCCGGCGTTTTTCAATAATGGCAATGTTCCGTTCGCTTCCTTCTTGTGGAAGCTCAAACGTGTGCACATCGATGACTTCACCACCGACAGTTTGAACGGCAATGTTTGCATCTTCCATCTCATCCATCAGGTTCGGCCCCTTCATAGCAAGGAAACGACCGCCTTTGGCCGTGAGCGGGAGACACAGTTCACTGAGTACGGACATGCGTGCAACAGCCCTTGCCATGACCAAGTCATAGCTTTCACGGAAGTTGGCGTTTTTCCCGAAATTCTCGGCTCTGTCATGATAAAAAGCGACATCGTCAAGCTCCAATTCATGAGCTAAGTGATTCAGGAAAGTGATCCGTTTCTTCAAGGAATCCACAATGGTCACTTTCAAATGCGGAAAAGCGATTTTCAGCGGCAGGCTCGGAAATCCGGCACCCGCTCCGACATCACAGATGCGAAGCGGCTTGCTGAAATCGTAATAGAATGCAGCGGTCAGCGAGTCATAGAAGTGTTTCAAATAAACGCCTTCCTGATCGGTAATGGCTGTCAGGTTCATCTTCTCGTTCCATTCGACAAGAATTTCGAAGTAACGCTGGAACTGGTGCTGCTGTTTCTCGTCAAGATCGATCCCTTTTTCTTTCAATGCTTGTATAAAGGTTGCGGTATCCATACGTCCATCCCTTCGATTTATTCTCCTGAAACGCGTGCAATCTGACCCTGCTCAATATAGACAAGCAGAATCGATACGTCCGCAGGGTTGACCCCGGACACACGGGAAGCCTGCCCTACAGAAAGCGGACGAACCGTTTTCAGGCGGTCTTTCGCTTCGGTAGCCAGTCCGTTGATCGCATCGTAATCAATGTTTTCAGGAATTTTCTTGTTATCCATCTTCTTCATCCGTTCGATCTGTTCCAGCGCCTTCTTAATATAGCCGCTGTATTTGACCTGGATCTCGACCTGTTCTTTGACCGCTTCGGGAAGCCTCACATCACTCGGTGTCACACGCTCCAGATGGCTGTAGCTCATTTCCGGACGCTTCAGAAGATCGGTCGCACGAATAGCATCCTTCAGTTTGGATCCGCCCGCCTCTTCTATGACAGCCTGGACTTCCTCCGTCTCTTTCAGGATGACTTTATCCAAACGCTTCTGTTCTTCCTCAATCAACCGTTTCTTCTCAAGGAAACGCTTGTAGCGGTCCTCCGTGATGAGTCCCAGCTGATAGCCGATTTCCGTCAGGCGGAGATCCGCATTATCATGGCGCAGCATCAGACGGAATTCCGCACGGGAAGTAAGCAGACGGTACGGTTCGCCTGTTCCTTTCGTGACAAGGTCGTCGATCATAACACCGATATAGCCTTGAGAACGATCGAGTACAAGTGTTTCGAGATCAAGCGCCTTGGCCGCGGCATTGATGCCCGCCATCAACCCTTGTCCGGCTGCTTCTTCATACCCGGAAGTTCCGTTCAGCTGACCAGCTGTGAACAACCCGGAGATCTGTTTCGTCTCCAACGTCGGCCATAATTGGGTCGGAACGACGGAATCATACTCAATGGCATAACCGGCCCGCATAATTTCAGCATTCTCAAGTCCGGGAACGGTACGCATCATTTCATGCTGGACGGATTCCGGCATCGATGTCGACATTCCCTGAACATAAACTTCTTCCGTCTCACGGCCTTCCGGTTCTAGGAAGATCTGGTGGCGCGGCTTGTCATTGAAACGAACGATTTTGTCCTCGATGGACGGACAATAGCGCGGTCCTGTCCCCTTGATCGCACCGGAATACATCGCAGACAGTCCGAGGTTATCATTGATGACTTTGTGTGTTTCTTCGTTCGTATACGTCAACCAGCACGGAATCTGATCCGTGATGAATTCCGTCGTTTCATAGGAAAAGGAGCGCGGCTCTTCTTCGCCTGGCTGGATTTCCGTCTTGGAATAGTCGATCGTCTTGCTGTTGACCCGCATCGGCGTTCCCGTCTTGAAACGGACCATGTCGATTCCGAGTTCTTCGAGCTGCTCGGAAAGCGATACAGTAGAGCGCTGGTTGTTCGGGCCGCTTTCATAGGAAAGGTCGCCGATGATGACGCGTCCGCGCATGAACGTTCCCGTCGTGATGACAACCGTCGGCGCGTAATACGCCGCATTGGTTTCCGTAACGACACCTTTCACTTCGTCGTCTTCCACGAGGATCTTTTCGACCATCGCCTGCTTCAAAGTCAGATTATCCTGCGTTTCAAGGACGCGCTTCATTTCTTTAATATACAGAGGTTTGTCCGCCTGAGCGCGCAGTGCACGGACAGCCGGTCCTTTTCGTGTGTTCAACAAACGCATCTGAATATGCGTTTTATCGATGACTTTCCCCATCGCTCCGCCGAGGGCGTCGATTTCTCTTACGACGATCCCTTTGGCAGGTCCGCCGATGGAAGGGTTACATGGCATGAAAGCGACCAGATCAAGGTTCAAAGAAAGCATGAGGGTTTTCGCACCACGGCGTGCCGCAGCAAGCCCCGCTTCCACTCCTGCATGACCGGCGCCGACTACGATTACATCATAATGCCCTGCATCAAATGTCATTTGGGTGTCTCTCCTTTTTTGTTCTACATCTATTCAAAAAAACTTCCTACTCAACAATTACTTCCCTAAACAGAACTGAGAGAACAACTGGTCGATCAAACTGTCATGGACGGTATCTCCGACGATCTCTCCGAGGATCTCCCATGTTCTCGTTACATCAATC
>NZ_ANPF01000074.1:0-6999 GCF_000328325.1 Halobacillus sp. BAB-2008
TGTTGAGAAATTCAGCACAGAAGAAGAAGCTGTGAAACTTTCCAATGACTCTATTTACGGTCTTGCCGGCGGTGTGTTCACGAATGACATCGTAAAAGCCGAGCGCTGTGCTGCTAAGATGCGCATGGGTACGGTTTGGATCAATGAATTCAACCTTTACTTCCCACACGCACCATGGGGTGGATTCAAGCAGTCCGGTATCGGTCGTGAACTTGGTAAACTTGGGCTTGAAGAATACACAGAAACAAAACACATTTTCCAAAACCTTAAACCGGAACAAATCAACTGGTTTTAATTCCGAGCAGCTATCCGGTTAAGGAAGACACTCTTGTAAATTATTTTTTTAAATAGAAGGAGGAGGGAGCAGGATGGACCTGCATCCCTTCATCCTAATCATCACCAAGGAGGAACAGATATGACAGAAGCATATGATATTGTAATTGTTGGTGGCGGTAGTGCGGGTTCCGTACTGGGTAACCGTCTAAGTGCAGATGGAACTAAAAATGTACTCGTTCTTGAGGCTGGACGCAGTGACTATAACTGGGACCTGTTGATCCAAATGCCAGCTGCCCTGCCGTTCCCTGCAGGTAAGAGCCTTTATGACTGGAAATATGAATCAGATCCTGAACCACACATGAACGGTCGTCGCATCAAGCACGCCCGCGGTAAAGTACTGGGTGGATCCAGCTCCATCAACGGTATGATCTACCAACGTGGTAACCCGATGGACTACGAGCGCTGGGGCGCTGATGAAGGTATGGAGAACTGGGATTGGAAACACTGCCTGCCATACTTCAAACGTCTGGAAAATGCTCTAGGATCACCGGATGATGAACTTCGCGGCCACGACGGTCCAATTAAATTGGAGCGCGGACCAGCTAAAAACCCTCTATTCCAAGCCTTCTTTAACTCAGCTGTAGAAGCTGGTTATAACAAAACTCCAGATGTAAACGGCTTCCGTCAAGAAGGATTCGGACCGTTCGATAAGCACGTGTACAAAGGACAGCGTCTATCTGCTTCCCGCGCTTATCTACACCCTGTAATGGACCGCGAGAACCTTACAGTTAAGACTCGCGCATTCGTTACAAGCATCGACTTCGATGGTACGAAGGCGAAAGGATTGACGTATAAGCGCAACGGTAAGATGCATACGGTCAAAGCAGGAGAAATCGTGCTTGCCGGTGGTGCGATCAATACACCACAACTGCTTCAACTTTCCGGTGTCGGTGATGCGGAACACCTGAAGTCTCTTGGCATTAAGCCGGTCGTAGACCTTCCTGGTGTCGGTGAAAACCTTCAGGACCACTTGGAAGTGTACGTACAGCACGCTTGCCCGGTTCCTGTTTCTGAACAGCCGAACCTTGATATCAAGAAGTTCCCATGGATCGGTCTTCAGTGGATGCTTGGACGCACAGGTCCAGCTGCGACGAACCACTTCGAAGGTGGCGGATTCGTACGTTCCAACGACGAAGTCGACTATCCGAACTTGATGTTCCACTTCCTGCCGGTTGCCGTACGTTACGACGGACAAAAAGCACCGACAGATCACGGTTTCCAAGTCCACATCGGACCAATGTACTCCGATGCACGTGGTTCCTTGAAGATCCGTTCCAAAGATCCGAAAGAACACCCAAGCATGGTGTACAACTACCTTTCTACAGAACAAGATAAGCGTGAGTGGATCGAAGCGATCCGCATCACTCGTGAAATCATGCAGCAGCCTGCTATGAAGAAATACAATGCCGGAGAAATCTCTCCAGGACCAACTGTCACATCTGATGAAGAAATCCTGGATTGGGTACGTGAAGATGCGGAAACGGCCCTTCACCCGTCTTGTACGGCGAAAATGGGACCAGCTTCCGATCCGATGGCCGTTGTTGACCCGAACACAATGAAAGTTCACGGTCTTGATAACGTACGCGTTGTCGATGCATCTGCTATGCCTTACGTAACCAACGGTAACATCCACGCTCCAGTATTGATGCTGGCTGAAAAAGCTGCGGACCTTATCCTTGGCCGTAAGCCGCTTGATCCAATCGATGCTGACTTCTATCGTCACGGTGTACACCCTGCCGATGCTGGTACAGTAGAATAAATACTTTATGATGGAAGGTCTCTTCGGAGGCCTTCTTTTTTTATGGGGAAAAAGTGTTCAGATCATTGTGTTTACATAATCTTACTTCCCGGCAAATATAATGGAGGTAGGTCCTATACGGAAAATGGAGGTTGTCCATGAGGAAAACAATCGCTGTGCTTGCAGATATTCACGGGAATTTGGAGGCGCTGGAGGCTGTATTTGCAGACATGGAGCAGCACGCGGACGTTACGGAAATCTTCTGCCTGGGCGATTTGATCGGCATTGGTCCACATCCGAATGAAGTGCTGGCCTGTATCTGTGCAAGAGAGAACGTCCAGGCCGTAAGTGGAAATCATGAAGAAGCGGTGCTGGCTTTGATCCATGGAGAGGCGTATCCGAAGCGGAGTGAGACCATCAGGGCTCATCACGAATGGGTGGCAGCATCCCTGGATGACGCCTACATCCCTTGGCTCACCGCCCTACCAAGGCAGCTCACGCTGGAACGGGAAGGGGTCAACATCCTTCTTCAGCATTATCATATGAAGGAAACGAGACGGGAATTCCCTATATGGCGGAACCCTTTTGAACCGGTGGACTATCATCCGACCGCCCGGAAGCTGGATGATTTTTATGAGGGAAGGGCAGGCGGCTGGGATATTGTCTGTTTCGGGCATCATCATCCGGTGCATCTTTTTCAAACGGAGAAGCGGATGTATTTGAATCCGGGGGCGCTTGGTTGTTACCATAAGCCGCTGGCTCGTTACGCGCTGATTCATTTGGGGGAAGGGCAGGCGTCGGTCGAGCTGAGAGAAATACCATATGATAAAGGGAAAGTTGTGGAGGCGCTCTACCGTTTAGAAGTGCCGAAGCGGGATTTCATTGTCCAGACGTTTCTAAGCAGCAAGCCGCCTGCTGCCTATGTATCTTCTTATGGTGGGAATATAGAAAAAGGATGAACGTATTTAATGTTCATCCTTTTTTTCATTATTTAACAGTTCTTTTTTCTTAAATAGGAATAATGGTATTATCAACTAAATCAAAGGCTGTGAGCGACATTCCGAATGGGATGCCGATGGTAGTGAAACCAACAGGCGCATCGGGAGAAACGGTATCGAAGGCTCTTCCCCACGGCAAGGCGACTGCCAACGTATTACGTACCACTTGGATCTGCCCTGCGGTAGGAGCAGTGGTACCTCCATCCCTGTAGTCGACATACACGGCTAAACGTTGGGTGTTCGGATTAGTAATGTTATTTTCTTCAATAAGAATCGTATCAATACCCGGGAAGTTGAATGGATAGAAAATGATGGAGCTTCCCGCGCGGTCCAGGTGGTTAATCGTATTTCTGCGGACAAAGATAGAAACGTTGGTAAAAGCCGAGTTTTCAAAGAAGACGAACTGGCTGTGCCGCTCCATGGTGTTATCATCCACTAAAAAGGTTCCGCTGAACTCATCCGTCGGAGTATTCGGCTGGAAGCGGATAGCGGCAAGACTCGTCGCTCCACCGATGAAGGAGTTCCCTGAGATTGTCGTAGTACCCAACGCTCCACGTATTTCCAGGGACTGCTCATCACCTGTGTGGGTGATGGTATTGTTCTCCAACGTGAAATCATCGACGTTTACAATCAGCGTCCGTTCCCCGCCGGTCAAGTTGGAATCCCGGATGACAATGCCGCTGTAATAGTCGCCGACGCCTTGCGGAGGAATTCGGATTAACGTTTCATCACCAGTCACATCACTGAACGTACGAGTGAAGCTGAGATTTTCCAGTGTAATCGCATCTGCCTGCAGGAAAACGGCTGTTTCAGCGGTAAAGGGTGCTGGGAAGTCTACGAGTGTACTGCCTGCGGAAAAGCCGCGGATGGTCAACGGTTTATCGATGGTAAGCGCAGCCGTCTGGGTGTAGGTTCCAGGTGTAACAATCAACGTATCTCCGTCGTTCGCATCTGCAACGGCGACGGCGATCAAGTCATAGAACGTCTGTTGATTCACATTGTAAATGCGGCCTGCTTGAATGCTGCAGGTAATTCCTGCAGGGAGCGGAACCGCATCGGCAGGGCAAGGTACACATTCTTCGGATGTCCTATTCAATGTGAGGCTGCACGTTTGGCTTCCGCAAATCAGCGTTTCTGCACAAGGTTCCTCACAAGGGAAACAAATTAAATCGCCTTCTTCCAGACCTCCGCAATCCCCTTCGATAAGTCCGACCGCATACACGCAGGAAGGTACGCCGCAGAAGAAGCCTTCGGGGAGGGTCACAGCATTCGGTGGACAGAATACACATGTTTCTTCCGTTCTGCTCAGTACAAGTGTGCAAACGCCGTTGGTACACTGCAGTACTTCCTCACACGGCTCCTCACAAGGGAAACAAAGTACGTCTCCGACCACGATTTCTGCGCAGTCTCCTTCGACCTCTGTCACTTCATAGACGCAGGAAAGGACAGGTACTTCACATGCGAACCCTGCAGGAAGCGGGACGGCATCCAGTGGGCAGACGGTACATGTTTCGTCTGTTAAGGATAAGATCAGTGTGCAATCCCCGTTCGAGCATTGCAGGATATCCTCGCAGGCTGCCTCGCATGGCAGGCAGATCAAATCCCCGACAACAAGGTCTCCGCAATCGCCGTCCGCTTCTGTCACTACATAAATACACGAAAGGCCGGGTACTTCACAAGCGAATCCTGCCGGGAGGGTTACAGCTTCCGGTGGACAAGTCACACATCCGTCATCGGTCAGTTCAAGCAGCAGGGAGCAAACACCGTTCGAGCATTGCAGCGTTTGGGGACAAGGGGTTTCACATGGATAACAGATGGTGTCCCCGACGACGATTCCTCCACAATCCCCTTCCGTATCTGTCACGGTATAAAGGCAGAACACCGGCGGGAAGAGGACGGTGAATTCCGCGTCCACTCTGCTTCTGATCCAATCATAAACGCTGTTCGTGCGGATGCAGAGGTTCTCCTCCTGTTGAGGTTGTATTTCCACGGAGCTCGACTGAAGGATCGGAAACGTTTCTGGTTCCGGATCCGTCTCTTCTTCGCCGAAGACGGCAGGGCACTGCCTTGGACGGACAGGGGGGAGGCACGTGCGCTCCACTTCCTGCTGTCTCGGATTGCAGATACCTGCCTCTAAGTCTACAACGACAGAAGCGACGGACTGCACATCCTGGCAGAGATCGATGGTGATGGTCACCTCTGTTCCTTCCTCGCTTGTCGAAACCGTACAAATCCGACAGCCTGCTTCTGCGGCCTGGACTTCAATGTCGGTTCCTGTAGGCGCACACAAGTAGTAGCTTTCACAAATCGTAAAGTCGGTAGAATCCGTCGTTCCCGTTTCCAAAAGGACGGTCACGGTCCCTGTGATGCGTATGTTTACGCGTTGAAGGACCAGCTGGGTGCCATCCGGGAGTGTGAACACTCTTTCTTCTCTTCCGCCGTGCTGGGGGATTTCTACATAATTCAAATCAGTCACCATACAGGAAGGTCCTTCCTCCGCTTGCTGCCGCAGGGACGCCCTGTATCGGCTTACTCTTCGTACCATGTCGTTCCTCCTTTTATCATCTATATAGATATCGATATAGTATCCATATGCGGAGTTGGATAGGGTGGGGAGGGCGTCTGGTAAAATGGGTGAAAGGAATGAGAATAGGCAGATAGAGGGGATGACTATGTGGAAGAGTCCAATCTGTGTGGAGTCTTCCTACAAAGGTTGGGCTCGAATAGCGTTGTTATCATAATGTAAGCGTTTTATAATTTAAATTAGAAACGGAGGTACTTGCTTTGCTTGATCAAAAAACCTATCAGTTTCTTGAGAGAATCATGAAGTATAAGCAAATTACAAAGCCTGAAATGATGTTGGAACTGGATTTGACAGAAAGAAGATTCGACTACCTTTTAGAAAAAGTGAATAACAGTCTGGCCTTCGTGGATCTGCCGCCTCTACAAATGGAAAATCAGTGGATCGTCGCGGATGAGCGGGTGAAGGAATTCGTAGCTTCCGGGGGTCCGTTGGATATTAATGGGAACGATCTCATAATTTCAGAGGAGAATCGTCCGCTGATGATCTATCTTTATACGTTCATCAAACAGGAACCGATATCCGGCTACCATTTTCAACTGTTGTTGAATGTAAGTAAAAACACGGCATTAGCGGACGTGAAGAAGGCTCGGGAATGGTGCCTGGAATGGAATGTGGAGTTCGTTTACAAGCGGATGGAGGGGTATCATCTCCAAGGGGCCGAGATGGACAAGCGGCGCTTCGCCCTCTACTGTCTGGATTACTTACTTTCTCAGCCGCTCGGTAGAGAAATCATCGACCGGACTCTGGGTGCCTGGCATATGGAGGAGATGGTCGAAGAAACGACTTCAATCATGGAAGCGTTTTTAGACCGCTGGCAGACAATCCGGCTTGTGAGGAGCAGGAAGGTGGAGATGGTGTATCATCTCGTGTTCATGCGGACTCGAAGCCGGAAAGACGACCTTCTCTATACGTCCGAAGAAAAAAGGGTGCTGGAAGAGGAGCATATTTACCCGGCCGCGGAAGAGTTAGCCTTTGAGCTGTTTCCGGAAGGTCCAGGGGAGGATGTTTATTTTACAGCTGTTCAGCTGTTGACCTCACAAGGAGAAGTGAACAGTGATGCGCATCCGCTGCTCATGGAGATGGGAAAGAAAATCGTTGCGGCATTTGAGAAGAATACGCTTCTTCCCATCGAGAATAAAGCGAGCCTGATTCAAAGCCTGTTCAACCACCTTGTCCCGACCTATTACCGCCTAATGTTCGATATTCCGCTGATCAACCCGATGAAAGAAGTGATCAAGGGGGAGTATGGAGAGCTGTTCCAGTTTGTGAGAAGGTCGCTGAAGCCTCTGGCGGAATGGACCGGTAAACAAATCAGCGAAGCGGAAATCGGATATTTCACTCTT
>NZ_ANPF01000075.1:0-5172 GCF_000328325.1 Halobacillus sp. BAB-2008
ATTTCGTGAGAAATTTAATAAAGCGTCATAAAAACATTGTCCAAGTTCATGGGTTCATTTCACTCTGCTCTTCCGGGGTCTCACCTGTGCCACTATTCCCACAGGAGTCTGCTCAATTCCCCTCCACCCTTTGCCATAATTCCCTTCCTTTTGTTTCATTCCCTTCATCCATCGTTATCGATATTTGATGGAAAAGTTTCATGGAAGGAGGATTTTTATTCCTTCCTTCGATTCTTTAAGATTTCACAGCCTGAAAAAGGTAACCATCCCTAATCAGCCGAATAAATGAAGCAGCCAGCCTGCACCGGAGAAGAGGAGCACGATCGCCAGGATGACAAGGAAGATATAAAACAGGACGGCAAGGATGTGAAAGGCCACCACGGCGGCCATAAGCAGGATGATCAGCAGCAGAAACAGCTGCAGCATATCCTTCGTATGTACGATCAGGAAATAAGCGGCAAAGGCAGCTACGGCCAGCAGCAGAATCCTCATCGCCCACAGGCCTATTTTCTTGAATAGGTTCGATTTCTCTCCCTTCATCGTATCCCCTCCTTTTCTAAATATGTATGTTTTTGTTATCCAACCCGTGATTTCTGTGCATTTCCATTGTGATATAATGGAAAAAACAAAACCATCGGAGGTGCTTCCATGAGCGCAGACAAACAGACAGAAGCAGAGATGCTGAAAGAAATCGAACGACTTCAGAAGATCGAGGAGCAGCAGCGGGACATTCTCGACAAACAACCCGGAGAAAAGCCGGCCGACCGCCTGCGCACAGACGGGAAAGGCAAAGTGATCATCGACAAGGACGACAAAGAACTTCGCAAGCTGTGGGATGTGGAGTAATCGATGAGCGATATCTACACACCCCAAATGAAGGACGTCCTCTGGGTGGACATCGACTTTTATGACAAAAAAACAGGGGAAATGAGTAATAAAGGCGCCCGTCCCTGTGTCGTCATGAAGGTGGAAGACGATCAAGTCCACCTGCGGACGTTGACCTCGCAGATCAAAACATATCCAGCGAACAAACACGGCGTCCTCGTCGAGAAAGACGACGTCAATAAACTGAAGAAGGATTCCGCCGTCCTCTGCACGTCCGATAACTATTTCTCCATGAGCAGAGAAGAAATCGGACACCTCGAAAAGTCAGGCGAGATCTCCACGGCTCAAATGCTTGACGTCATGCGGAAATCCGTCGCCTGCAACCGGATGGATATCCAGCTGAGAAAAAGCGTCCAGAAATCAGGATCCCTATCCTGATGCCTACCACAAGCAGGAAGCCCCCTTAGTTAAGGGGGCTTTTATTACAGCTGATTTTCTGCAGATTTTGTTTTCGTCTCCTGCCTGACACTGCTTTCCATCTTCGTAATCGTCTGCTGCGGGACATTAAACGTCTCCATGACCTCCTGCTTGCTGGTCCGGTACGTCTGCTCCGCGGACAGTCGGTTGACGAGATTTTCTTCCGTCAATTCGCCGCTGTTTTCTTTTTTCACCATATCCCACAAGTTCTGATACTGGGCTTTCAAATCCTTCATCGATTCTGCTTTTGCGCTCGCCTCCGGATTGACCAGATCAAGCCCTTTGGCATGCTCGAGTTCCTTCGCGGAAAGCATGAACGACGTCTGCCGCCCCTCCATCTGCGCTTCTCTCAATTCCGCTGCGTTCTCTTTCGTGAGCAGATCGGATAGGTGCACCCTTTTTTCTCCGTTCTCGATGATGCCACCCGGCTCGATGGCATATTCCTGTGTATGATCGGTATTCATATCCCGCAGCATCAAATACTGCTGGCTTTTATCTGCCGGCTCGAATACGATCGTCCCCATCAGGTTCTCTTCTCGTTCCATCCTATCTCATCCTTTCTGTTAAAAGCAGCCCCGGCTTCCTGCAGGGCCGCCCTTCTTCAATCGGTTGTCTCAAGGAGCTGCTCGCGCTCCCGCTGTTCTGTCTTTTGAATCTTATCGTCGAATCGCTCCAAGTCCATCTTCAAGCGCTCTATTTCTTTCGCTGTCTCGTTCTTTTTAACTTCCAGTGCATTGATGTCATTGTCTGTCTGAAGTTTCTCTTCATCGGTCTGGTAGACTTTATCCTCGCGCAGGGAAGCGATCCGTTCCTCTGCATCCTTGGAATCTGCCTTCAGATCCTTGATGTCTTCTTCTACGGTTTGGATATTCTCTCTGATGCCTTCAATGATGAGGTCGGTCGTGTAGGAAATGTACTCGCCGCTCTCCCGTTCCTCAATCGATGCTTCTTCCACTTCCCTGTAGTCGGCATACAACGTCCTCAGGATGGAGCGGCCGGACTGCTCCTCTTCCGCCTCTTCCTCCTCGGGGACTTCTTTCGTTCCGATCAAATCGAGAGCGACCTGAGTATAATCAGGCGACAGTCCTTCCAAACGGACGACGTAGTGGTCTTCGTACTGGAAAACGACCTCGGTATCGACCTCGCTGCCGTCGCTTCTCTGGAAGGCTTCAAAATCGATCGTGTCGTATTCATTCTTCAGATGTCCCGTATCGATGATGACCTCCATCTGCCCCGTCTTCGGATCATAGATCCACCGGTTGATGACGACATTCTCCGTGGAGGAAACCTTGATATCTTCGTTGACAGGAGAAGACAGCACCTCCACCTTCTCCTCGAAAACAAACCCGGACGTCAGGAAAAACGCGAGCCCAAGAAAGACGCCGCCGAGGATGGTCATATACATCCGGTTCGACTTCCTCCTCAGATTCACTTTATCTTTGTTGAACATAGCTTCACCCCTTTTGTCACACGTCGTTCGCTTCCGGATCTTCCTCTTTCACTTCTTCTGTATCTGCGAACAAATCCTCGATGTCTGTCGCAATCCAAGCATCCTCTTCATAGACGAAGTGAACGCGCAGAAACATCTTGGACTTGTCTTTCTTTCCGGTTTCCAAGTAGTCGATTTCATGCTCGACTTCGATCAGCACATCGACTTCCTTCTGATTCGCATCCATGTTCTGAATGTAATACTCTTCGCTCAAAAGCTTCGACTCCACGTTGTTCTGATTGAATTCATCCGCCGGGAAGTACCGCTCCTGCAGGGCTTCACTCATGACGCCCGCCGCTTGGTCCTTCCGCTGCTGGTAGCCTTCGATCTTCTGGACGAAGACGAGGTTCACAAACAGCTTCGCCTGACTCTGCAAGTCATCGAACCGCTGCTCGCGTGCGGTGTTGGAGATGTTCTTCTCCTTATCCTCGAGCACCCGGTTCTCGTCCTGAAGCTCCTGATTCGCTTTGGCGACCGCCTCGTACTCGTCTCCTTTCTTGCCATTGGCATAGAAGAAGTACGCATTGACCGCCAGCAAAAGGGCGAGAATGATCAACGACACGTGTTTGAATAGTTTTATACTGTTCATATCGCTTTCTCCTTGCTGTTAAAATCCGAGAACCTCTTTCGGATCCATATGTCCGCTCCACATTTCTTTTTTCGTTTCCAAATGCAGGTGAGGTCCCGTCGATCTTCCTGTCGTTCCGCAGACGCCGAGTTTATCGCCCGCCTGAATTCGCGAACCTTCCGATACGTCGATGCTCGACAAGTGGGCATAGTGGGTGTACAGCTGATCTTCATGCTGGATGACGACGGAATTCCCATAAGTTCCCGCCCCCTGGCTGTACACGACCACTCCGTCTCCGACCGAGTGGATCGGTGTTACGCCGCCCATACAGGCGAAGTCGATGCCGTTGTGCATCGATTTTTCCTCTCCTGTCACCGGGTGGGTCCGGTAGCCGTAATCACTGGTGATTTCCGCACTGCCCTGGATCGGCCGGACGAAATCACCGTTGAAGCTTGGGGAGATGCCCGCAATCGCGTCACTCGACACAGGATGGTAATACTTCAGGACCGCATCGACATACATCACATCTCCGTAACAGGCGCCGCTTGGAACGGAATCCCCGCGGATACAGCTGTACAGGCCTGTATGCTTTAGCTTCTCATACATCATTTGCGAAAAAGAAACAGCGAGGTCCTCGGTATAAGCACCGCCGCGGTCATTTACATAATCGATGAACCCGCCGCCGAAGTTATACGACTGGAGGGCCAGTTTAATATCCCCGTTCGCCTTCTCGAGGACGCTCTTATAATGTTTGACGCCTTGTTCGATGGATGCCTTCGGGTCGGTGATGCAGCCAATGTATCCGCACTTGCTCTCACTTGCCTGGAACGGATCATCCCCGCCTCCGCCCGACTCCTGCATCATCATCGCAAGCAGGACGTCGACGTGGCTCTCGATCCCGAATTCCCTGGCATACATTTCAACATCGCTCCGGTAGCCTTCCACCGTATCATTAAGAGGAAAGGTACCCGGGGGAAGGCTGATGATTTCCCCGGATGTCCCACTGTTACTATCCGATCCGCCGATGAAGCTCTGGAAGATGCCGACACCGAGGACAAAAAGGAAAAAACCGACGACAACGACGAGCAGGATGATCAATTTCGCTTTGAGCGAGAGGAAGCCTGCTCCCAGTTTGACTGCGTTCTTCGCTAGATTGCTCAATGGATCAAGCACCTCCACCGAATAAGTCCAGCTCCTCCTTCGACACATCGACGTTCATCTTGATGTTCTTCACAGACGAGATCGACAACAGCACCTGTCCAGTCTGGAGGAATGGAATCTGATTCAATTCACTGTCATTTAATTGCCCCACGAAAACCTCTTTCAGCCTGCTCAACGATTCGCTGTCCTGTTCGGCGATGAATTTGTACTGCGTCAGACTGAACAGCTTCTTCACTTCTTCGGCGCTGTTCTGATCAGCGTTCTCCGGTACGAAGTCGGTGATCAGGTGGCTGGCGAAGAAAATGCCGCCGAAATATTTCCGTGCCTCCCGCATGAAGCGCTGCAAATACTGGACGCCGTGTTCCGAACCTTTTCTCGTATTGATGATATGGTGGGCTTCATCGATCAGGATCAAATAACGGATAGCATCCTCAAATTCGAGGCGGTGCTTGTTGAACGCCTGGAATTGCGGCTGTCCGTTATTCAACATGCCGTCCCACAGCATGTTCATGACGTTGAACAGCTGGGCTTGGAAAATTTCCGGCTTCAGCTCGGATAGATTACGGAGCGGAAACGATACAAAGTACTCGTGGTCGAAGTTATCGATGCTCGACGGTCCGTCAAATAAGTGCGCATAGTTCTGGACGAGGTT
>NZ_ANPF01000076.1:0-3325 GCF_000328325.1 Halobacillus sp. BAB-2008
TTCGAAAACATGGGAGCACAGCTCGTTTCTGAAGTAGCTTCCAAAACAAACGATGTAGCCGGGGACGGTACGACTACAGCGACGGTTCTTGCACAAGCGATGATCCGCGAAGGACTGAAGAACGTCACTTCCGGTGCGAACCCAGTAGGAATCCGCCGCGGAATTGAACAAGCAACAGCTGTTGCTACAGAAGAACTTCGCAAAATCTCCAAGCCGATCGAAGGCCGCGAGTCTATCGCACAGGTAGCGAGCATCTCTGCTGCCGACAACGAAGTAGGCCAGCTGATCGCTGAAGCGATGGAACGCGTTGGTAACGACGGTGTCATCACGATCGAAGAATCTAAAGGATTCAACACGGAGCTTGAAGTGGTGGAGGGTATGCAGTTCGACCGCGGATACGCTTCTCCATACATGGTCACAGACCAAGACAAGATGGAAGCGGTTCTTGAAGATCCGTACATCTTGATTACAGATAAGAAAATCAACAACATCCAGGAAGTTCTTCCTGTCCTTGAGCAGGTCGTCCAGCAGTCCAAGCCGCTTCTATTGATCTCTGAAGACGTAGAAGGCGAAGCACTTGCGACGATCGTCGTCAACAAACTGCGCGGTACATTCAACGCTGTAGCTGTCAAAGCTCCAGGATTCGGTGACCGTCGTAAAGCGATGCTTGAAGATATCGCGACACTTACAGGCGGCCAAGTGATCACAGAAGACCTTGGACTTGATCTGAAGAATACAACAATCGACCAGCTTGGACGCGCGTCCAAAGCCGTCATCACAAAAGAAAACACTACTATCGTCGAAGGTGCCGGCAATCCAGAGCAGATCTCTGCCCGCGTTGCGCAAATCCGTGCCCAGTCAGAAGAAACAACTTCTGAATTCGATAAAGAAAAACTGCAAGAGCGCCTTGCTAAACTTTCCGGCGGCGTAGCTGTCATCAAAGTAGGAGCAGCGACAGAAACAGAATTGAAAGAGCGTAAACTACGCATCGAAGACGCCCTTAACTCTACACGAGCAGCTGTAGAAGAAGGTATCGTTGCCGGTGGTGGTACAGCTCTAGTCAACATCATCAACTCTGTCAAAGGCCTTGAGCTTTCCGACGACGAAGCGACTGGTGCAAGCATCGTCCTTCGCGCCTTGGAAGAGCCGGTCCGCCAAATCGCTCACAACGCCGGTCTGGAAGGATCCATCATCGTTGAACGTCTGAAAGGCGAAGACGTAGGCGTAGGATTCAACGCAGCAACAGGCGAATGGGTGAACATGGTCGAACAAGGTATCGTCGACCCGACGAAAGTAACGCGATCTGCGCTTCAAAACGCAGCTTCCGTAGCCGCTATGTTCTTGACAACAGAAGCGGTAGTCGCAGACATTCCAGAAGAGAATGCTGGCGGCGGCATGCCTGATATGGGTGGCATGGGCGGAATGGGCGGCATGATGTAATCATGCCCCCACAGCCCTTGATATCAAGGGTTTAGCTTCACCCTTAAAGTCAAAATGACATACTTTTGACATACCTGGCGGGGAAAACACTATAAATCTAATGAGCCTCTCATAAGTTCACTGAACTTTTGGGAGGCTTTTTCTTCCATGTTTTCAGTTATATGTGCGTAGATATTCATGGTTGTGTTTATATCACCATGACCTAATCTTTGCTGAATTTCTTTAACCCCTACACCAGCTTCAATTAACAGGGAAGTGTGGGTGTGGCGCAAGGAATGAGGAGTAAGTTCTTTATTGATACCACTAATTTTTAACAAGCGTCTCATATGAGTGTTTACTGTCTTTAAAAATTCAGGATATCCAGGATTCTGAACTTCTTTTGCAAAAACAAAATCCAGTTGAGTATATTCGTTCTTCATTTTTTCAATAAGATCCTTCTGGTGTTCCTTTTGTTTTTTAAGGACCTCCATAACTCCAGCGTCCATTTTTAGCGTTCTGATCGATCCTTTAGTTTTGGGAGTTAGTAATTGGTAATCTTTTGTTCTATTATTGGGGTTGTAATACGTTTTTGTTACTCTTAAGGTGTTTTTATACATATCGATATCCGACCATTTCAAGGCTATCAACTCACCTACCCTTAACCCACTATAAGCAAGTGTCAAAAACATGGGATAGTCTTTATCAATGCCACTTTCCTTAGCAGCATTAAGAAAACGAATAAGTTCTTCTTTTTCCATAAATTTAATTTCACCTTTACTGCTTTCTACCTCCTCAACGGTTTCCACTTTGCGTGGGATTTTTGCGAAGTCGCACGGACTGTCTTTAATTATGTTAAATTCCACAGCTTTCCTAAAAACCATTCTACCTGTTGCATGAATGCCATCTAAAGTATTAAACGCATAGCCTGCACTATGCAGCGAAGCAAGCATAGCTTGATACTGTTTGCGCGTGATATCTTTCATTTTTTTATTTCCGAAGAACCTATTTAAGTGATCCAAGTTATGCTGTCGATTTCTCACTGAACTTATTTTAGAGGTTTCACGATAAGTTTTAATCCATTCTAGAGTAAATTCTTGAAACGTAATATTCTGTTCTTGAACGTACGTATTTTCGAATACTTCTTTTTCTACTTCAGCCGCAGCCAACTGAGCCTCTTTTTTTGTCTTAAAACCCCCTTTGGATTTGAATTGTTTTCTACCTGTAGTTGGATCAGTACCTGTATATATTTGAAAGTACCATCTACTTCCTCTTTTTCGGTAATTAGCCATATTTATCCCTCCTATTTTATATTAATAAATTTAGAGCTGCTAGACGGTACAATTCGACTCTTAATTTTCTCTATGCGTTCAAGGCAAACTTTCTTTGGTATTGCAAAATCTCGTGACAACTGTTCAACAATACTTGGATTAGCAATATTATATTCATTTATCATATGTGTAGGAAGAGAAGCGTAAAGAGTAAAATGCTTAGCGTCTCTTTCCTGAAGTTCGTAAAAGGAGTAAGGCATTATAGATTGACGACCTGCATGCCTTACAGCGTGACATAACTCATGAAAGAATTGTTCGCGTTGTTGTATATACGGAAGACGACTATCCATAACAATTTCTTGAAACTTCCCTACTTTCATATAACTAGCTTGGGTAGGTTTAGAAGTGACAAAAATTTGTGACTCATTTCCAATGCTATATACATTTAAATCATTTGGTTCTATAAATTTATGTTTTTTATACCACCGAGTGATTAGGTCTTCAAGAATTGTGGTTGTGTAGTAAGGAAATCTCAAACTGTTCACCTTCTTTATACATATTATACGAACAAGTGTTCTTATAATCAATGTTAAATTACATAAAATGGGTTTTCAAATAGAGCTATAAATTTACTTTTT
>NZ_ANPF01000077.1:0-24519 GCF_000328325.1 Halobacillus sp. BAB-2008
TTTTTTTCATAAATATCTATTCTATTCTCCTCTTATTTTGTGGTACAATTCTTAATTATTAATTACTTTGGTTCACTAATGGGGTGTTGTACATATGAAAGTTATTAAATTTGGTGGCAGCTCTGTAGCAGATGCGGGGCAAATCAAAAAAGTAAAAGGGATTATTGAATTGGATGACAGCCGGCGTGTTGTCGTTGTGTCGGCGCCTGGCAAGCGATATAAAGAGGATACAAAGGTAACCGATTTATTAATCGAGCTGGGAATGGCCTTACAGGCAGGAGTTATGAAAGAAGATGTGTATAAAAGAATTCTGGATCGTTTCCGGTCTATGACAGAAGAGCTCGACCTTTCGATAAGCGTGATGGAGTCTGTAAAAGAACAAATCGACAACGCCGTTCAGATGATACAAGAGGAGCACAGCCATGGGCTTGATTCCCTGAAAGCTTGTGGTGAAGACGGATCCGCACGTATCATCAGTGCTTATTTGAAGAAGTCAGGTCTGTCTGCTTCCTATGTAAATCCCAAAGACGCAGGTATTCTCGTCAGGGATGAGCCTGGAGGAGCCATCGTTTTAGAGGAAAGTTTCGATCGATTGTATGAATTAAGAAGTCGGAACGAAATTTTAGTCATACCCGGATTCTTTGGGTTTACACCGGAAGGAGAGATCGTAACTTTCTCCAGAGGAGGTTCGGATATAACCGGTTCTATTGTTGCTGCCGGGTTAAAAGCCGAGCTTTATGAGAACTTTACTGATGTTGATTCGGTATTTTGTGTTAATCCAATGTATGTGGACAAACCAAAGCCGTTGACATCCTTAACCTACAGGGAAATGAGAGAGCTGTCTTATGCAGGCTTTTCCGTCTTCCATGACGAAGCTCTCATACCGGCCTTTAAAGCGAAAATACCGGTATGCATAAAAAACACAAATAATCCTTCTGCTCCAGGGACGATGATCGTAGCAGAGCTGCCTGAGCGGGAAAGCCATGTCGTAGGAATTGCAAGTGATGACGGCTTTCTGAATTTATATGTCAGTAAATATTTGATGAACCGTGAGATCGGATTCGGTCGAAAACTACTTCAAATACTGGAAGATGAAGAGGTTTCCTTTGAACACGCTCCTTCGGGAATCGATGACATGTCTGTTGTCATCAGGGAACATCACCTTCCACCAGAGAAGGAAGAAGTGGTGGTAAATCGGATCAAAGAAGAGTTGAAAGTTGACACGGTACTGATTGAACGAGAGATGGCTATGATTATGATTGTAGGGGAAGGGATGAACCAAACGGTCGGCATTGCCAGTCAAGCAGCATCTGCTTTCAGGGAGGCTGGTGTGAATATAGAAATGATTAATCAAGGATCATCCGAAGTAGCTATGATGTTCGGTGTGAAATCCTCCGGGCTTTCGGATGCTCTTCAATCCCTTTATCATACCTTCTTTGAATAAGAGGCATGGACGTTCTGTGTATGGACGGGGGCAGAAAAAAGGCGAAACAGCTACGATTGCTGTTTCGCCTTTTGTTGTTTCCGGCATACCGTATAAAGGTCATCCAGTGTCTGAATATCATGATTCATCGCTTTAGAGAGGAGGAATTGGAACAACTCTGCGGTCATGATGGCATCATTCAACGCGTGGTGGCGCTCCCGTTTGTCTATCCCTACATATTTTAATAATGGATCAAGCTGGTGTTTGACGTGTGGCAGAAGCCATTGTGCCATTATCTGTGAATCCAATACATGGGGTTCATAGTCCGGCAGCTTCCATCGTTTTAACATAGCTCTCAGAAAACGCATATCAAACTTTGCCGGATGGGCGACCAAGACGGACCCTTCACTGAATTCCAGGAAATTTGTAAAACCTTCGATGAAAGGACTTGCATCCATGAGCTGTTGCTTAGTGAGTCCTGTAAGGCGTAATGTTTGATTGTTAACAGGACGGATAGGACGGATGATTTGATGAAACTTCCGACTCCTGCAGGCATGAAGACCGTTTAAACGGATAGCCCCTATAGAAATGATCTCATGACCAATTTCCGGAAAGAAGCCGGTTGTTTCTAGAATCGAAAATTGTAAAATCCAATTCTTCCAATTTTTTTTGGTGGAAACGAGTGTCTTTTTCATATAGAGACAATGTTTCCTCCAGCGATTGATAAATGTTCCATTTCAAAAATGGTTTGATTTTAAAATGATACATCGGTTTCTCAAAAAAGATATATTTAATAATTTGTAAGTCAACAGGTAACAACTATACCACCCGATTTCGGTTATAGCTCAACTCTAAAACTTGCTGCAGTCGTTTGGCGATGATCAGCGCTTCCTTTAAAGAGCGGCGCTCTTCTTTTTTCAGAGAGCCGAGCTTCAAATCATTGGACAATGGTTCATCGTCGTCAAGTTGATCTAGATTTGCTTTTAGCCGGAACAACATCAGCCTGTGCAGGGCTGTCTTTGCATTTTCCACATCGCGTGGATGGAAGCGCTCCTGCTCAGCCAGTGCCTCCAACCTGTTTACGGTATTGATTTCTTCGATGCCGTACTTCATGCTGTATATCCTGACGGCATTCACAATCTGCATAATTGCAGATTTCTTTAAATTTAATGTCCGTTTTTTTCCGATTCCGGTAATCCGTCCGAAGGGCTGGACAGGGACGCGGAATCTCAATGTATCCTTCATCAGAAGTTGATGGAGGTTCAATGATTTTTGAACGCGCTTGGTCACATATTTTTTTAAATCATAGGCTAGTGAATAATCTCCAATGATCGGACGGAAATCCATGAAGATAGTAAAATCGCGGATCTCTTCCGCATCCATTTTGGCAATCCAGCGGTCGATACTTGCATGCCACTGGCTTGTCTGCTGACGCCACTTATCTTCTCTTGCCATAATTCCGCCTGTACAATAAGGATACCCGCACTCATTCAGCATGTCGTTAATTTTACCGGCGAAGATTCGGAAGTATTCTTCTATCGTCTTTTTATGCTTGGAACTGCTGTAGTCAGCGAGAATCATGGCATTGTCCTGATCCGTGGAGAAGGCTTGCTCTTTACGTCCCTCACTTCCCATAACCAGGAAGCAGTAATTGATTGGAGGTGCTCCGTACCCCTCTTTCACCATTTCATCTTCCGCGATTTGTACGACCTGTTTGTGCAGCCTGTCGTTGTAGTTGGTCATTAATTCAGCAATATCGTACGCAAACATGTTGTCTTTAATCAGACTGGACACAAACTGCTGGAATCTTGCATTGTAAATGGGAGAAAGTGGACGGATTTCATCAATGCTGGCTGCGTTTGATATTTTGTATGTTAAATCGAAATAAACGGAGTTTTTGATGGTGAAGAAGGAAGACTGTCTGAGGATTCCAACCACCTTATCTTTGTGGAGAACCGGTATGATTTCCGTTGGATGGTGTTTCAAATAACTCAGCGCATCATAGATGAATTCCTGTTCGTTAATCTCATAGGACTCCTCCGTCATGTAAGTCCGAACGGGATTTTTGTGCTCATTTTCAAAATAGGCCTTTAAAATCTGGCCGTATCCGATCATCCCAAGCATCGAGCTTTGGTCGTCGCTTACAATAAGCGCTTCTATCTTCTGCTGCTGCAGCATGCGGGCTGCTTTTTCAATGGAGGATTCCGGGTGTATAAACGTTGGAAGTTCCATATAGGCATCTGCACGCTTTTTGTAAAGCTCACGATCGTCCTGCTCATCCGTGGTGGAACTTTTATACTTCACCTCGTCATAGAGGCTCTTCATTAAATGGCTGATTCCATCCATGACGACCTTGGAGAAATGAGTGTTGTTCGACATCGTTTGTAAAAACGATTCCCTCTCGAAGCAGACCGTTTTGACCGGTTCCAGCGCCTGGACAGAAAAGCGCATTTCTCCGCTCGTAAGAAGAATCATCACTCCTACCAGGTCTCCCGGGTAGTAGAACCTTACAGAGAGCTGGCGACCATTGGACCGGTGCATGATGTTTTTTGCAAGACCGGATACGAGGAAGTGGATGTCAATTCTGTCTTCATCCTGATCTTCATGAATGATAAATTCATTGGTGCTGTATTCTTTGACTACGGCTTTGCCGAAAATCTCTTCAAATTCCTCGTCCGAAAGCAAGTCAAAAGGATATTGCTTTCGAAACAATTCGAACTCTGTCACAGAGCAAAACTCCTTTGTATCTGTTTAGTGATCCTGTTTGAAACGACCTTTTGTCAGTCCTCTTTTTCTGTCTCTGTATAAGATGAAACCGCCGATCCAAAGAAGGCCGCCGAGGAAAAAAAGCAAACCGGTAAGACCTTGGACAGCGATGTGAAAATATATCTCGTGGAATTCTCCGAAGAGAGCATCCCGGATTAATTTAATTCCATAGACAGCGAGTATTCCCGGTGTGACTAACACTAATAAGGCAAGTAAGCGCATGAGCACAGCTCCTTTGTTTCAATCCAAGTTAAGTATATCAAATGGAGCCGTGGGAGGGAACTGTTGGTCTTCTTGCTAAAACATGCAGAATGTTATAGGATGAAAGTACGCAAAATATTGCAGGGTGTGGTGAAATGAAACGTGTGTTGATTGTTGGTGCAGGGAAGGGTGGCGCGGCTCTTCTTAAATTATTGAATGAAATTGAGCGTATGCAGGTCGTTGCTATTACCGATATCGATCCTGATGCGGAAGGCTTAATGCTGGCAGAGCAGATGCAGATTCCGTCAGACCGTCATTGGGAGAACTGGATACATAAAGACATCGATATCGTCATTGAGGCGACAGGCAGTGATGCCGTCTTTGGGGAAATCCGTGCAAAAAGGATGCCTTCCACAGTTGTTATACCTGGTTCCGTAGCGTACGTGACATCGGAACTTCTAGAAGAAAAAGAGGCACTTGTTCAAGAGTTGAAACAACAGACGCAAAACCAACACCTTATCTTGAACAGCATTCACGACGGGATGATCGTCATTGGTGAAAACAGCCGCGTCTCCTTTGTGAATCAAAGTGCTGCACGTATTCTTGATAAAGACAAAAGAGAGATCGTTGGTTTTCCGGTAACAGATGTCATTCCGGCTTCCAGACTTCCCCGTATTCTCGCTTCCAGGAAGAAAGAACTGAATCAGCAGCTCGAATTGGAGAACGGAAAGAAAGTCATTACGACAAGGATTCCTATGATTGGGCAAGATCAGAAAGTTATAGGTGCTTTCGCTGTTTTTCAAGATATTACGGAAGTAGTGGATCTCGCAGAAGAGGTTACGAATTTAAAGGAAATACAGACCATGCTTGAAGCGATCATCCATTCTTCGGATGAAGCGATTTCCGTAGTAGACGAAAATGGAAGCGGTTTAATGATTAACCCCGCCTATACAAGGATTACCGGACTTTCTGAAGAGGAAATCGTGGGCAAACCGGCAACGGTGGATATAGCAGAAGGGGAAAGTATGCACATGAAAGTACTCCGCACGCGCCGCCCGGTGAGGGGCGTGCGGATGAAGGTAGGGCCGGCGAATAAAGATGTCCTCGTCAACGTAGCTCCGGTAATCGTTGACGGCCGACTGAAAGGGAGCGTAGGTGTTCTTCATGACGTGTCGGAGATTCAGTCGTTAACGTCTGAATTGAAGAGGGCCCGCCAGATCATCCGCAGTCTGGAAGCTAAGTACACCTTTGATGATATAGTGGGAAGGTCACAGGAGATGACGCTGGCGTTGGAGCAGGCAAAAGTAGGCGCCAGAACTCCTGCAACGGTCCTGCTCCGCGGCGAATCGGGCACAGGAAAAGAGCTTTTCGCGCACGCCATTCATAATGAAAGCAAGCGGCGGCATAATAAGTTCATCCGTGTCAATTGTGCGGCGATCGCCGAATCGCTTTTGGAGAGTGAGTTATTCGGTTATGAGGATGGAGCATTCTCCGGTGCGAAGCGAGGAGGAAAAAAAGGGCTTTTTGAAGAGGCGAATCATGGAAGTATCTTTCTCGATGAGATTGGGGAGCTTACCCTTTCCATGCAGGCAAAACTTCTCCGCGTCCTGCAGGAAAACGAAATTGTCCGTGTCGGAGGAACGAAACCTGTACATGTAGACGTCCGCGTCATTGCGGCCACGAACGTCAATCTCGAAAAAGCGATTATGAACAAAACCTTTCGTGAAGATTTGTACTATCGCTTGAACCGTCTTCCGATCTATATACCTCCCCTCAGGGAAAGAAAGGAAGATGTTATATCTTTAGCCCGTCATCTGATTAGTAAGCTGAATGAAGATTACGGGAGGCATGTACAGCATATGGATGAGGAAGCTTACGGGTTGCTGAAAGAGTATGGATGGCCGGGAAACGTTCGTGAGCTTGAGAACGTACTCGGGAGAGCGATGATCTATATGGAGAATATGGAGGATACGATTCTTGCAGAACATCTTCCTCCGTTGACGAAAGCTGCACGTACGGAGTACATTCCTTCCGAAAACACCTCTTGGCCGGAAGTTACATTACAAGAAGCTGTGGATGATTATGAGAAGAAGTTACTGGCAAAAGCGTACCGTTCCCACGGCTTTAATAAAACGAAAACAGCCAAAGCGCTTGGAATCTCGATCCGGAACTTATATTATAAATTAGAGAAGTATGATTTGGACAAAAAAAGCATGCAAGAATTTTCATAGTGAAAAACTTTGCATTCCCGCTTTGTGCATTTCTCGGCTTTTTACGCGGCTGCGAGTTGGCACCGTTCTTGCAAGTAATGAAGAGGGAGGGAAAGTATGATAACTACTTTAGATGCATTAGTGGATCAAATAGACAGGACGAACAAAAAAACAGTTGCAGTAGCTCAAGCGGCGGATGCTGCCGTTCTTACAGCAGTAAAACGAGCGTTGGACCAAGAAATAGCCGATTTTATTCTGACTGGAGAAACGGAGGCAATCAATCAGGCTGCCAAAGATGCAGGCATTGATTTGTCCGGAAGGGGCGTGCGTGTTCTGGATGTTCCATCTATAGAAAGTGCAGGCGCTGCAGTAAAGGCAGTCCATGATGGAGAAGCCCATGTGCTTATGAAAGGGAATATCGACACGAAAACCTTGCTTAAAGCAGTCCTGAATAAAGAATACGGGCTGAGAAAAGGGTCTGTTCTGTCCCATGTGGCTCTTTTTGAAATACCCGGAAGGGATAAACTTATATTCCTTACGGATGCGGCGATGAATATTACTCCTTCACTGGAAGAGAAGGTTCAAATTATTCAGAACGCAGTCGAAACAGCGAGACGTGCTGGTTGGGAGATGCCGAAAGTAGCACCGCTTGCTGCTGTTGAAGTAGTAAATCCGGCGATGCCTGCAACACGGGATGCGGCTGTTCTTTCACAAATGAACCGGCGCGGTCAAATTAAGGACTGCCTGGTTGATGGTCCGTTAGCATTTGATAATGCTGTCGATGAGAAAGCAGCCAGACAGAAAGGGATACATTCAGAAGTAGCGGGTAAGGCCGATATTCTGGTTGTCCCTACCATTGAAGTGGCTAATGCCTTATATAAATCATTCATGTACTTTGCAGGCGCGAAGGTGGCAGGTGTCATCAGCGGTGCTAAAGCACCGATTGTACTAACCTCCCGAGCGGATGATGCACAAAGCAAGATATATTCCCTGGCACTCGCACTTCGGGCCAGCTATTAATAAGGAGGAATCACCATGGAAATTTTCAACTATATGAAAGAATACGATTATGAGCAACTGTTATTTTGTCACGATGAGCAATCAGGATTAAAAGCAATCATTGCTATTCATGATACAACATTGGGTCCGGCTCTCGGCGGTACCAGGATGTGGACATATGCATCAGAAGATGAAGCGGTGGAAGATGCGCTTCGACTCGCGAAAGGAATGACCTACAAAAACGCGGCTGCCGGTTTGAACCTTGGCGGCGGAAAGACGGTCATCATCGGCGATCCTAAGAAAGAGAAGAACGAGGAAATGTTCCGCGCATTCGGGCGCTACATACAAGGACTGAATGGTCGTTACATCACGGCAGAGGACGTAGGGACAACGGTACAGGATATGGACTTGATTCATGAAGAGACCGACTATGTTACAGGTATTTCTCCTGCATTCGGTTCTTCCGGAAACCCGTCTCCAGTAACAGCATACGGCGTGTATCGAGGGATGAAAGCGGCGGCTAAGGAAGGTTTCGGGACGGATTCCTTAGAAGGAAAGACCGTAGCTGTGCAAGGAGTAGGAAACGTTGCCTTTAATCTTTGCCGTCACCTGCATGAAGAAGGTGCGAACTTAATAGTGACAGACATTAATAAAGAGGCAGTTCAGCGAGCGGTAGAAGAATTCGGTGCGAAAGCGGTCGAGCCGGATGAAATTTACGGGGTTGAATGTGATATCTATGCACCATGTGCGCTTGGTGCGACCATCAACGACAATACGATTCCTCAATTAAAGGCCAAAGTAATTGCAGGAGCAGCAAATAATCAGCTGAAAGAGACGCGTCATGGAGATATTCTTCATGAGAAAGGCGTTGTTTATACACCTGATTATGTCATCAATGCCGGAGGGGTCATCAACGTGGCCGATGAACTTTACGGGTATAACAAAGATCGTGCTATGAAGCGTGTAGAAACAATCTACGATAATGTCGCGCGCGTTTTCGAAATATCCAAGCGTGACCACATTCCGAGTTATGTAGCTGCAGATCGAATGGCGGAAGAGAGAATTGAACGTATGCGTCGTTCCCGCAGCCAGTTCCTTCAAAATGGACATCACATTCTTAGCAGAAGACAGAACAGATAAAGGAGATTTATCAGTGAGTACACATCGGATTCTTGTGATTAACCCTGGGTCTACATCGACAAAAATCGGAGTCTTCGATGGAACAGAGTCCGTTCTGGAGAAGACAATCCGTCACAGCGCAGATGAGCTGAGTGAATTTAAACGTGTTATTGATCAATATGAGTTCCGAAAGCGTATCATTCTCGATGTGCTGGATGGAGAGGGCATAAATATCAGTAAATTGAGTGCCGTCTGTGGACGCGGCGGCCTGCTTCGGCCGATTGAAGGTGGTACTTATGAAGTGAACGATGCCATGCTTCAGGACTTGAGAGATGGATATAATGGAGAACATGCGTCGAACCTCGGTGGGATCATCGCCCACGAAATCGCGAAAGGGCTGAATATTGGTGCCTATATCGTTGATCCTGTCGTCGTTGATGAACTTCATGATCTGGCAAAGGTGTCAGGAGTACCGGAAATCCCACGTAAAAGTATATTTCACGCACTTAATCAGAAGGCGGTCGCAAGGAGAGCGGCTGCCGACCTGAAGCGCTCTTATAAGGAAAGCCGCTTGATCGTTGCCCATATGGGAGGGGGGATCACGGTCGGTGCACATTCCGGCGGCCGTGTTATTGATGTCAACAACGGTTTACACGGAGACGGGCCGTTTTCCCCGGAAAGAGCGGGAACCGTTCCAGCGGGTGACTTGGTCTCTTTATGTTTCTCGGGACAATATTATCGGGATGAAGTCATGAAGAAACTTGTCGGTCAAGGGGGACTGATGGCATATCTTGACACAAATGATGCGCGAGAGGTCGAACGCTTGGTAGAGAACGGGGATAAAAAAGCTGCCTTGATCTTTGATGCGATGGCCTATCAGATTGCCAAAGAAATCGGCAGCATGAGTACAGTCCTTGAAGGTAAGGTCGATGCGATCGCATTAACCGGAGGGCTTGCTTATGGGAAAGACTTCGTTGAAGCGATCTCCCGCAGGGTCCAGTGGATTGCCGATGTCCTCGTGTATGCTGGTGAGAATGAGCTGGAGGCTTTAAATGAGGGCACACTCCGCATATTAAATAAGGAAGAAGCACCTAAGCAGTATCCTAATTTTATGGAATAGGAAGGAGAATTCCGATGGCGCAAGAATATGACTTGGTTATTTTGGGAGGCGGCACAGGCGGTTACGTGGCTGCCATCCGCGCATCCAAACTCGGATTAAAGACAGCTGTCGTCGAAAAACGTGAATTAGGGGGGACGTGCCTGCATCGCGGGTGTATTCCTTCCAAAGCGCTGCTTCGTAGTGCAGAAGTTTTCAGACAGACAAAGGAAGCAGGTCAGTTCGGTATTACAACAAGTAAGCCGGAATTGGACTTCTTGAAAGTCCAGGAGAGGAAGCAGTCCATTATTGATACGTTACATAAAGGCGTACAAGGGTTGATGAAAAAAGGAAAGATTGACGTGTATGAAGGATTCGGAAGAATTCTCGGGCCTTCCATTTTTTCACCGACAGCAGGAACGATTTCAGTAGAGATGAACAACGGGGAAGAGAATGAGATGCTGATCCCGAAGAATGTCCTCATCGCTACAGGGTCGAAGCCGAAGACGCTCCCAGGTCTCGAAATAGATGGCGAATACATCATGACATCGGACGAAGCGCTTCAAATGGACACCCTTCCTTCATCAATCATCATTGTCGGCGGAGGAGTAATCGGTATCGAATGGGCTTCGATGCTGGCTGATTTCGGCGTTGAGGTGACGGTGCTTGAATACCTTCCGCACATTCTCCCGACAGAAGATGAGTCTATTTCCAGGGAAATGATGAAGCAGATGAAGAAGAAGGGAGTATCTATCGTTACAGGAGCGAAGGTTCTTCCGGATTCGACCAGGAAAGAAGATGGAATCTCGATCGACGCAGAAGTCGATGGGGAAACCAGGACATACAAATCCGATCGTATGCTCGTTTCGGTAGGAAGAGCTGCGAATGTGGAGAACATCGGATTGGAAAACACCGACATTGTCGTGGAAAATGGTGTCATTCAGACGAATGCCTTCTACCAGACGAAGGAAAGTCATATGTATGCAATCGGCGATGTGATCGGCGGCATGCAGCTTGCCCACGTAGCTTCCCATGAAGGCATTACAGCAGTGGAGCACATGGCTGACGGCGATCCACACCCGGTGGATCCGGAACAGGTACCTACGTGCATTTACTCCAGCCCGGAAGCAGCGAGCGTCGGCCTGACAGAATCACAGGCGAAGGAACAAGGGTATGAGGTGAAAGTAGGAACCTTCCCGTTTCAAGCGGTTGGAAAAGCTCTCGTATTCGGCGAGTCGGACGGATTCGTTAAGATCATTGCCGATAAAGCAACCGATGATCTGCTCGGAGTGCATATGATCGGACCCCATGTGACCGATATGATTTCGGAAGCAGGGCTGGCTAAGGTGTTGGATGCAACGCCGTGGGAAATTGCAGGCAGCATTCATCCACATCCGACCCTTTCAGAAGCGATCGGAGAAGCCGCAATGGCTGTGGACGGTAATCAAATTCACGGGTAAAAGAACAAAGGAGGGATCCACATGGCTGAGAACCGCCATAAATCTCTAGGATTAAGTGATGAGCAAGTATTGGACATGTTCCGAACGATGTTACTAGCAAGAAGAATAGATGAACGCATGTGGCTGTTGAACCGTGCAGGTAAAATACCGTTTGTTATCTCCTGTCAAGGGCAGGAAGCGGCGCAGGTAGGGGCATCGTACGCCCTTGACCGGGACAAAGATTATGTACTGCCGTACTACCGGGACATGGGCGTGGTACTTGCTTTCGGGATGACGGCACGTGACCTGATGTTGTCCGGGTTCGCCAAAGCGGAAGACCCGAACTCGGGCGGCCGTCAGATGCCGGGCCACTTCGGACAGAAGAAGAACAGAATCGTAACAGGATCCTCTCCTGTTACGACACAGGTTCCGCATGCAGTGGGAATCGCGCTTGCCGGAAAAATGGAAAAAAAGGACTTCGTATCTTTCGTTACCTTTGGAGAGGGCTCTTCCAATCAGGGGGATTTCCACGAAGGAGCGAACTTTGCAGGTGTCCATAAGCTGCCGGTTATTTTCATGGTTGAAAACAATAAATATGCTATTTCTGTTCCTGTGTCCAAACAGTTGGCCTGTGAAAAGGTCTCTGATCGTGCCATCGGATACGGAATGCCGGGGTACACAGTGGACGGGAACGATCCGTTGGCTGTATATGAAGCAGTTAAGGCAGCTGCCGACAGAGGCCGAGGCGGAGAAGGACCGACATTAATCGAGACCGTATCCTATCGTTTGACACCACACTCCAGCGACGATGATGATCGTACGTACAGAGAGCGGGAAGAGGTGGATGAGGCGAAGAAGAAGGATTCGATTGTCACATTTGCGGAGTATCTGCGGGAACACGGTATTCTTTCTGATGAGAAAGAGAAAGAAATGAATGACGAAATTGAAAAAATCGTAAACGATGCAACGGACTATGCGGAGAATGCAGCTTATGCCGAAGCGGAATCCGCTATGAAATATGTGTATGAAGAGTAAGGAGGGGGAGCTATTATGCCAGTAATATCATATATACAGGCCGTTACCCAGGCGTTGAAAGAAGAAATGCAGCGGGATGAGAAAGTGTTCGTACTTGGAGAAGATGTCGGGAAGCGTGGCGGTGTTTTCCGGGCGACAGACGGACTTTATGAAGAGTTCGGTGAGGACAGGGTATTGGATACACCGCTTGCAGAATCTGCTATTGCAGGAGTCGGAATCGGAGCGGCTATGTACGGCATGCGCCCTGTAGCTGAAATGCAGTTTGCAGATTTCATCATGCCGGCCGTCAACCAAATTGTATCCGAGGCGGCTAAAGTACGTTATCGCTCCAATAATGATTGGACAGCACCAATAACAATCCGCGCTCCTTACGGCGGTGGAGTGCACGGCGCGTTGTATCATTCCCAGTCCGTAGAAGCACTATTTGCCAACCAGCCGGGACTGAAGATTGTCATGCCGTCGACTCCATATGATGTCAAAGGGCTGTTAAAAGCATCGATACGTGACAACGATCCTGTGCTTTTTTTCGAACATAAACGGGCGTATCGTCTTATTAAAGGCGAAGTTCCAGAGGAAGATTATACGCTTCCGATTGGGAAAGCGGATGTGAAACGGGAAGGATCGGATATTACGGTAATTACCTACGGCTTGTGCGTTCATTTCGCTCTTCAGGCAGCGGAAAAGCTTGCGGAAGAAGGAATTGATGCGCATATTCTGGATCTTCGTACGGTCTATCCACTCGATCATGAAGCTATTATAGAGGCAGCCTCCAAAACCGGCAAAGTCCTGCTCGTAACAGAGGACAATAAAGAAGGCGGCATCATATCCGAGGTTTCTGCCATTATTAGTGAGCACTGTCTGTTTGATCTGGATGCACCGATTAAACGTCTGGCCGGCCCGGATATTCCATCCATGCCTTATGCACCAACAATGGAAAAGTACTTCATGATGAATCCGGATAAAGTTGAAAAAGCGATGCGGGAGCTAGCAGAATTTTAATCGAAGGAGGAGTTTCTTGTGGGTTTAGAAAAAATCAATATGCCCCAGCTCGGTGAGAGTGTTACCGAGGGCACGATCAGCACATGGCTCGTCCAGCCCGGGGACAAAGTGAACAAGTACGATCCGATTGCAGAAGTCATGACGGACAAAGTGAATGCAGAAGTACCGTCATCGTTCTCCGGCACCATTAAAGAACTGGTTGCTTCAGAAGGAGATACCATCTCCGTCGGAGAATTGATGTGTTATGTAGAAGTCGAAGGGGCCGGTTCTTCCGAGGAAAAAACGGAAGAACCTGCAGCAGAAAAGCAGGCTTCCCAAGATGACGTACAACAGCAGGTAGAAAAAAGCAGGTACCGCAGAAAGATAAGACGAAGAAAAGGTATTCACCTGCCGTCATGACTCTTGCCCAAGAACATGACATCGACTTGAATCAGGTGGAAGGATCGGGCCGTGGCGGAAGAATCACAAGAAAAGATTTAGAAACAATTATCCGTTCTGGAAATATTCCGTCTGCTTCGAATGACCGGAGTAACGATAAAGAGGAAGCAGCTCCTTCCTCCCGAACGGAGACTGCCGCATCTAAGCAGAGGACTGCGGTCTCTTCTTCTGTAACTGCTGCTGACGGCGATATCGAAATACCTGTCACAGGAGTTCGTAAAGCTATTGCAGCAAATATGGTAAAGTCCAAGACGGAAATCCCTCATGCCTGGATGATGGTGGAGGTCGATGTAACAAACCTTGTAGAGCTTCGTAATGCGAAGAAAACGGCGTTTAGACAGCAGGAAGGATTCAGCCTTACTTATTTCGCATTCTTCGTTAAGGCAGTCGCCCAAGCGTTGAAGGAGTATCCTCAACTGAACAGTACGTGGGCCGGAGATAAGATCATCCAGCGAAAAGCGATCCATTTAAATATCGCTGTCGCCAAGGAAGACCAATTGTTCGTGCCGGTCATCCGGAACGCAGATGAAAAAAGCATCAAAGGAATTGCCAAGGACATCACCGATCTTGCCAACAAGGCGAGAGCTGGTAAGCTGACGACATCGGATATGGAGGGTGGTACCTTCACGGTCAATAACACCGGTTCTTTCGGCTCCGTCCAATCCATGGGGGTTATCAATCATCCGCAGGCAGCCATCCTCCAAGTGGAATCAATTGTGAAGAAGCCTGTCTATCAGGACGGGATGTTCGGGGCAAGAGACATGGTCAACCTTTGTCTATCCCTTGATCACCGGGTGCTTGACGGACTTGTGGCGGGTAATTTCCTTGCACGGGTTAAAGAAATACTGGAGAAGATGTCAGAAGAGACGACGTCCGTTTATTAATGAACCAGCTGCCCTCTTTTTCTATGGAGGGCAGTTTTTCTCTTTTTTCGGAAGCAGACTTGAATTTCCAGTCGCAATTCAATTGAAAGCAGCCGGATATGTTGGTAAAATGTTCATAGTATTTATAGAAAAGGGGCCATGTCACATGGATTTTAATATTTTCATGAACGATGTTGTTACAAAAGCTCGGGAAGAAATTACAGGAGCAGGCTATACACAATTAACGACGCCTGAGGATGTAGACGCTGCGCTTACAAAGAAAGGAACGACGCTCGTCATGATCAACTCCGTTTGTGGCTGTGCAGGGGGAATCGCGAGACCGGCAGCTGCTCATGCGATCCATTATGATAAGCGCCCGGATCAGCTGGTCACCGTTTTCGCCGGTCAGGATAAAGAGGCAACGGAACGTGCAAGAGAATACTTCGAAGGTTTTCCACCTTCCTCCCCGTCCTTTGCTCTTTTGAAAGACGGAAAGATCCAGACGATGGTGGAACGTCATGACATCGAAGGCTTCGAACCGATGGAAGTAATCGGTAAGCTTCAGCGGAGCTTCGAAGAATACTGCGAGGAAGTTTAAGCATCCTAACGAGGATCTTTGTTAATAGACAAAGGTCCTCTTTTGCTTCCCTGTGCGGGAAGGAAGGGACTAAGAAAATTGAGGTGGAGAAATACGTGAAAATCGGCTACAGAACCATCAAGACGGCATTGGGCACACCGATCGCCATTTGGATTGCCCAATTGTTGCAACTGGAGAATTTTGCTTCGGCAGGTATATTGACCATTCTCTGCATCCAAGTCACAAGAAAAAGATCTTTCCTTAGCGCATGGCACCGTTTTGCCGCCTGCTTGCTCGCTATGGTGTTCTCTTTCGTATTCTTTGAATTGCTTGGATATAACCCCATTGCGATCGGACTTATGCTTTTTGCATTTATTCCGGTCACGGTCTGGTTGAAAGTATCACCTGGAATCGTAACAAGTTCTGTCATTATCCTTCATTTATACGGATCCGGTAATATCGGGGTTAATATCATATGGAACGAAATCTGCCTGATTGCTGTCGGTATCGGGACGGCATTAATTCTTAACTTGTATATGCCGAATCTGGACAGCGAACTGAAGAAATACCGGGATGAGATTGAAGAGAATTTCTCGATCATCATGGGAGAGATTGCTCAATTCCTTAGAAAAGGGGACTATGACTGGACAGGGAGAGAATTAACAGAGACGGCTGCTCTTTTGGAGAAGGCCAAATCGCTGTCTTACAGAGAAGTGGAAAACCATCTGCTTCGGTCCCATAATCATCACTACCATTATTTCCACATGCGGACAAAACAGTTTGAGCTCTTGGAACGTATGCTTCCCCTGGTAAGCCGGATATCGGGATCGGATAAACACGGCCACCAAATCGCTGACTTTTTTGAGGAGTTGGCAAAAGGAATACATCCTGGAAATACGGCCCTCATTTACTTAAGAAAATTGAAAGAAATGAAAGAAGAGTTCCGGGAAGACAAGCTTCCGGAAACGAGAGAAGAATTTGAAATCAGAGCAAGCCTCTACCATTTGTTGAATGAAATTGAGGAATATTTGATCATTAAACGCTCCTTCAAGAAGAGTGATGTATAGCCCGTCTTCCTCGGGGGAAACTTGGACTAAAAGAGGTTGACAGATCATGAAGATACTCGCATTAGTCCTATTGTTGACAGGCCCTCTCTTTCCACCGGTTATGGAAGATTCCGTTATTATAGTCAATAAAGCAACCCACGAGCTTGTCTTATTCAAGAATTCCAAGCCGGTGTTCCGTGCAGATGCAGCGGTTGGGAAGACAAAAGATTTAACTCCGGAAGGCATCTTTTCCATCAAAGTAAAAGCAGAAGATCCTTATTATCGGAAACTCGATATTCCCGGAGGAGATCCAGAGAATCCCCTTGGTACAAGGTGGATCGGTTTTGATGCCAGAGGCACCGATGGTCGAATGTACGGCATCCATGGGACGAATCGTCCTGATTCGATTGGGAAATCCGTGTCAGCGGGGTGTGTTCGGCTGTTAAACGAGGATGTCGAGCGGCTTTACGAACTGGTACCAGTGGAGATGGACGTTGTTATTGTCGACACAGACGCGGATATGAAAGCCGTGCATGATCAATGGGAAAAGAATAAATGGAAAGAAATGATACAGCCATAAAAGAAAAGACCGAAGCGGCATAAACAGTCGCTTCGGTCTTTTTTAAATTATAGGAAAAAGCTTGCGCCTGCCAACAGGGTTGATAAAACCATGGAAAGGATCATCAGATAAATGATAACTTTCATGCGGCGTTCGCGTTTCGATTTCTTATTTCCAGCCAAGGTGTAACCCCCTTCTCGTCCATCCTGACTCATATTTTACATAAAAAAGAGAAATTGGACAAGGTTGTTTGACCATTTACAATTATCTTGTGAATAATAGTAATTTTTAGACAGGTAAGCGCTTTATTTCTGGTATGCTAGAAGGAGATTGGACTGTATAAGGAGGTTTTTCCTGTGAAGCATTCATCAAGTGATAATAAAAATAAATGGGAAGAAGCAGTGGAAAAGACAATAAAACGGTTTCCGGAGCGCAAAGAAGCGTTCTATACGAGTTCAGAAATACCGATTGACAGACTTTATGCGCCGGAGAATCCTGACGATCATTACATAGCAAAGAATGGGTATCCTGGCCAGTATCCCTACACGAGGGGAATACAGCCGACCATGTACCGCAGTAGATATTGGACGATGCGCCAGTACGCCGGTTTCGGATCTGCAGAAGAAACTAACCGAAGATTTCGGTACCTTCTCGAGCAGGGGCAGACAGGGCTGTCTGTTGCCTTCGACTTACCGACTCAAATCGGCTATGACTCCGATGATCCTATGGCAGAGGGCGAAGTGGGGAAAGTCGGTGTAGCGATTGATTCCCTTAAGGACATGGAACAGCTGTTTGATCACATTCCTTTGGACCGCGTAAGTACGTCCATGACGATCAATGCCCCTGCGAGTATTCTTCTTGCCATGTATATTGCCGTCGGTGAAAAGCAGGGCGTATCTCCGGAACTTCTGACAGGCACGATTCAAAACGATATCCTGAAGGAATATATTGCACGCGGAACGTATATCTATCCGCCTAAGCCGTCCATGCGGTTGATTACAGATATTTTTGCTTATTGTCAGGAGCATCTGCCTAAGTTCAATACCATAAGTATCTCAGGCTACCATATCAGGGAAGCGGGGTCGACGGCCGTTCAGGAAGTTGCCTTTACCATAGCCAACGGGATGGCTTACGTCGATGCAGCTATCGAAGCCGGTTTGAAAGTCGATCAGTTCGCCCCCCGCCTCGCCTTCTTCTTTAACGCGCACAATCAGTTCTTTGAAGAAGCAGCAAAATTCAGGGCTGCCAGGAGGATGTGGGCGAACATCATGAAGGAACACTTTGGTGCGAAGGATCCGAAGAGCTGGAAGCTGCGTTTTCATACACAGACAGGAGGCAGTACATTAACAGCGCAGCAGCCGGATAATAACATTGTACGGGTGACATTACAGGCGCTCGCTGCCGTCATGGGAGGTACACAGAGCCTCCATACGAATTCACGTGATGAAGCGCTCGCACTTCCTACAGAGGAATCAGCCCGGATTGCTCTTCGTACCCAGCAGATCATTGCAAATGAAAGTGGAGTAGCAGATACGATTGATCCTCTGGCCGGTTCGTACTATGTGGAAGCACTCACGGACCAGATAGAAAAAGAAGCGAATGTATATCTGGATCGAATCCGTGAAATTGGCGGTGCTGTCCAAGCGGTGGAAGAAGGTTATATGCAGCGGGAAATCCATCAGGCAGCCTATGAAGCACAGAAGCGGATCGAGTCGAAAGAAGACATTGTTGTCGGCATGAATGAGTTTCGGATAGAAGAAGAGATCCATGCTGACTTATTGAGAGTAGACGAAGCACTAGAGAAAGCACAAGTGAAAAAGACAAGGCAGGTAAGGGAAGAAAGAGACTCGGAAGAAGTGGCCGCGTGCCTGGACGCACTCCACACTGCCGCCAAAGGATCGGAAAACGTCATGCCGCATGTAGTCAAAGCAGTGAAGGCGTATGCGACCGTAGGTGAAATTGCTAACGTACTTCGAGAAGAGTATGGAGAATATACGGGAATGTAGAAAGGAAGGATAGAGATGAAACCAATACGTGTACTAGTAGCAAAGCCGGGTCTTGACGGCCATGATCGAGGGGCATTGATCATCGCTCAGGCGCTCCGCGATCATGGGATGGAAGTCATCTATACAGGACTTCGTCAGTCGGCAGTTCAAATCGCAAGAGCGGCCATACAGGAAGATGTCGATGTCGTCGGGTTGTCTTCTCTCTCCGGTGCCCATAAGTCTTTGTTTCCTAAAGTGGTGGAAGCGTTGGCTGCACAGGGGGCTTCTGACATTCCGGTCATAGGAGGGGGAGTCATACCTGCAGAAGATATTCCATTCCTTGAGTCGCATGGCGTGAACAAGATATTTACGAGCGGTTCCCCGACAGATGCGATAGCCGTTTATATCAAGCAGCTCGTCCAAAGGGATATGTTCGAAGAGCCGAAACGCATCGCGCACATCGGAATTGCCGTTAAGAGCATTGATGCCGTTCTTCCTTTTTATCAGCATACGCTCGGTCTGTCTTTGGAAGCGGTGGAGACCGTGAATTCGGAAGGAGTGCGCGTAGCTTTTTTGAAAATCGGTGAAACGAAGATAGAATTACTGGAACCTTTAAACGATAAGTCTCCGATCCAGTCTTTCTTAACGAAGAAAGGGGAAGGAATCCATCACATCGCAGTGGAAGTCGATCACTTGGATGCCCGTTTGAAGAAATACAAGGAGCAGGGGGTACGTCTGATCCATGAGGAACCGGCTGTGGGAGCCCACGATACGAGAGTGGCGTTCCTTCATCCGAAAGCGGCAAACGGTGTGCTGTATGAAATGGTAGAAAGCAAGGGGGATGAGTGATGGATATTTTTGATAAAATAAATGAACTGTATGATAAACGGCGCCAGGTTGAGCTTGGCGGCGGAGACGACCGCATTGAAAAGCAGCATGAAAAAGGAAAGTGGACGGCGCGTGAGCGGGTGGAATATCTCTTGGATGAAGGGACGTTTGTCGAGCTGAATCCATTTATGGAGCACAGGCATGACGCATTCGGTATGGATGGGAAAACGGCTCCCGGGGAAGGAGTTGTCACCGGATTCGGGAAGATAAACAACCGCGACGTCTATTTGTTCGCTCAGGATTTCACTGTGTACGGAGGTGCCCTTGGCGAAATGCATGCCAAGAAGATTGCGGCAGTTATGGATCTCGCGGTCAAAAATGGAACGCCGTTTATCGGACTTAATGATTCCGGCGGAGCGAGAATTCAGGAGGGCGTTTCTTCTTTGGACGGATATGGTCAGGTATTTTATCGGAATTCTATTTATTCCGGAGTCATTCCTCAGATTTCCGTCATTATGGGGCCGTGTGCAGGCGGTGCCGTTTACTCTCCTGCTATCACGGATTTCGTCATTATGGTCGAAAAGACGTCGCAGATGTTCATTACAGGTCCAAAAGTCATAGAAACCGTAACGGGAGAGAAGATTTCTGCCGAGGACCTCGGTGGGGCAGGCGTTCATAATTCCTTGAGTGGGAACGCTCATTTGAAGGCAGCAGATGAAGCGGGTGCATTGGACGCCGTCCGCGATCTGCTTTGCTATCTTCCTCAAAACAACAAAGAACTGCCGGAAGTATTGGAGGGAAGCGAAGAGGATGACTATCGACCCGATCTGACTGATATAATTCCATTCGATCCTGTTCGCCCTTATGATGTACGGATCATTATTGATGAAGTAGTTGACGATCAATCTTTCTTTGAAATCCATAAAGACTTCGCAAAGAATATTGTCGTCGGTTTCGCCCGCATAAAAGGGAAGTCCGTAGGGCTCGTTTGTAATCAGCCAAAGTACATGGCAGGGGGGCTCGATATCGACTCCAGTGATAAGGCGGCCCGTTTTATTCGAACATGCGATTCCTTTAATGTTCCTATCATAACATTTGAAGATGTCACCGGTTTTTTCCCGGGGATCAAGCAGGAGCACGGGGGCATTATCCGCCACGGAGCAAAAATCTTATATGCCTATTCTGAAGCTACCGTTCCGAAGCTTACGGTTATTACACGGAAAGCATATGGTGGGGCATACGTCGCACTGAACAGTAAATCGATAGGTGCAGATCTTGTTTTTGCCTGGCCCAATGCGGAGATAGCCGTCATGGGGCCGGAAGGGGCAGCGAACATTATATTCGCAAAAGAGATCAAGGACAGTGATGCACCGGAAGAGACAAGGAGTAGGAAGATTGACGAATATCGGGAGCGGTTCGCTAATCCATATGTCGCTGCAGGTCTCGGCATGATTGATGACGTCATTGATCCAAGAGAAACACGGAAGGTGCTTATTCGTTCGTTGGATATGCTACGGAATAAGCAGGAGGACAGACCGTATAAAAAGCACGGAAACATCCCGCTCTGATTGACACGACTCTCCAGTTCCGCTAACGTACTAAGTGGAACGTGTTACATATGAAGGAGGACCTATAGATGGTAGCAATCAACAAAGAACGTTTATTGGAAGAATTCCTGGAACTGGTTCAAATTGATTCGGAAACTGGTCAGGAAGCGGAAATATCCCGTGTGTTAAAAGATAAATTCGAAGCGCTTGGGCTTGAAGTGCTTGAAGACAATGCCGCGGAAGAAACCGGACATGCCGCCAACAACCTTATTTGTAATTGGAAAGGCACGAAGGAAGGGGTCGATACGATCTACTTTACGTCTCACATGGATACGGTCGTCCCCGGGAACGGCGTCAATCCTTCCGTAGAGGACGGGTATATCATTACAGATGGAACGACGATATTGGGGGCGGACGACAAAGCGGGCTTGGCCGCTATACTGGAAGCTATTCGATCTATTGAGGAAAACAAAGTAGAACACGGAGATATCCAGTTTGTCATCACTGTCGGAGAGGAAAGCGGTCTTGTCGGAGCCAAAGCATTGGACAGCACGCTTCTTAAAGCGAAGTTCGGCTACGCTATCGACAGTGACGGGCAGGTGGGAAACATTATTATTGCAGCGCCTACCCAGGCAAAGATCAATGCCGTCGTTAAAGGGAAAACAGCCCATGCTGGTGTAGCGCCTGAAAAAGGTGTCTCGGCGATTACGCTTGCGTCCCGCGCTATTGCTAAAATGCCGCTTGGCCGTATCGATGATGAAACGACTGCCAATATCGGACGTTTCGAAGGTGGACAGAAAACGAATATCGTTTGTGACCATGTCGAAATTTTGGCTGAAGCCCGTTCCCTGAACCCTGCTAAGATGGAAGAGCAGGTAGAGAAAATGAAACAGGCGTTCTTGGAAACGGCAGAAGAAATGGATGGAGATGTTGAACTTGATGTCCAAGTGATGTACCCGGGCTATAAGCAGGCAGCCGGGGACGAAGTGGTCGAAGTCGCAAGGGCTGCAGCCAAGCGTATCGGCCGTGAGAGTGAACTGTTGACGAGTGGTGGAGGAAGTGATGCGAACGTCATCGCGGGGCACGGCATTCCTACCGTCAATTTAAGCGTCGGCTACGAGGAGATCCATACTACGAACGAACGCATGCCGGTCGGTGAGTTGGAGAAAATCGCCGAATATGTAACAGCAATTGTAGAAGAAGTAGCAAAATAATTTTACAAGAACCTTCCCGTTTTTAAAGGGAAGGTTCTTTTTTATCTTCCCCCGGACATTACTTGGGAATATTATTCCGAGGTCCTTTTCATGATTAACCGGCTCGTTTTTGATATAATGGAAGAACAGATGTTCTAATGGAGGAAGAAGGGAAGTTGTATGTCATCGAAATGGTACCCAAAGAACGGCCGGGTCATTTTTCATGTGGATATGAACAGCTTTTATGCATCCGTCGAAGCTGCCTATGATCCGGCTTTGAAAGGGAAACCACTAGCGATTGCAGGAAACCCTGAAGAACGGAAGGGGATTGTCGTAACGAGCAGCTACGAAGCCCGTAAATACGGGGTGAAAACGACCATGCTTGTCGGTGAGGCAAAACGTTTATGTCCGGATTTAATCGTCATGCGCCCCAATTTCGAAAGGTATCGGGCTGCATCAAAAGAAATGTTCAAAATCCTTTCCGATGTGACGCCGACTGTCCAGCCCGTTTCCATCGATGAAGGGTATATGGATATAACGGACTGTGAGGATCAAGGCTCCCCTCCTGAAATTGCAGAAAAAATCCAGCAGCGCATAGCGAATGAGCTGGATCTCCCCTGCAGTATAGGAATTGCGCCGAACAAATTCCTTGCCAAGATGGCATCGGATATGAAAAAACCGATGGGAATTACGATTTTAAGGAAACGAAAGCTTGATGAACAGCTTTGGCCGCTTCCAATTGAAGAAATGTACGGTGTAGGTCAGAAAACAGCAGAGAAGCTCAGACGGCTTGGGATAGAGAACATTGGACATCTTGCTTCCCATTCTGCTTTAGAGCTGAAGAGGGTCCTCGGTATTAATGGAGAGCGGCTTAAAAATCGTGCCAACGGATTAGATGACCGCCCCGTTGATCCTGATGCTGTTCATGAGTTCAAAAGTATTGGAACTTCAACCACGCTGCCGGCAGACACGGTGGATGATCATGAGATCCGCTCCGTTCTCCGCCGCTTATCAGGTAAAGTAGAGGCAAGGATGAAGAGCAAAAATGTACTGGCCCGGAATGTGCAGCTGATGATTCGTTATCATGACAGGAAGACCGTTACAAGAAGCAGACAACTGCGCGATTTCATTGCGACGACAGACGACTTATTCCAAATCGCCATCCGGCTTTTCGATGAGCATTGGAATCAGCAGCCCGTCCGTCTGCTTGGAGTGACCGCAAGTGATCTCGCAGAGAAGTCCGAAGTTACCCAGCAGCTGGACCTTTTCAATTATGAGCAGTATGCCGGGAAAGAAAGGCTTTACAAAGCGATCGATGAGCTTACGGATAAATATGGGAAGAACCCGTTCCGGAGATTGACGGACAAAGAGGAGAGTCCAGTGACGACCAGTTTTCAAAAGGATTTCCTTGATGATTTTAAAAAGTGATTCCCAGGAATGAGCCTTCTTTTCTGTTTCATACTAAACAGGAAGGGAGGTTTTTTCTTATGGGTAGAGATCGTCAGGAGAAGAAATTGAAGCGTTCTGGAAAGGTTCAGTCGGATCGCGATCAAAAGTTGAGTTACAATGGTGCAACGATGATGGAAGGGCCGGAAGAAGCCCGGAAGCGCCGATAAAAGAAGGAGTGTTTTCTATGGGTGGTAAACGAATGGGTCCGAAACAACAGAAGCAGCCGAATTTACCTTTAGGACCGGATCAGGGTTACGAGGAACCGGCACAAGGTTCTCATAAAGTGAAGACGGCCAATCATTCCCGCCAGAAACAAAAGTCATCCCATGACATGTGAGTCGATTCTGGCATAACTTGACAAGGATAGTTACAGGAAGGAAGGTCAAGATAGGATAGAGGAGGATGATTAAAATGCCGGAACGAATTGTGGCAGTCAGAAAAAACGGACAAGGCAGCATTATAGAAATGCAGTTGTCGTCTGGAGATGTTGTCGATTATAAACAGGCACACGAAATGGCGCGCAACGGGGAACTGGAACATGTGAACCTCATCAGAGGGAAGGATGGAGAAGATCATCTGCGCAGTGAACCGGATGGCATTACCTCCAACAATCTGGATAACCTTCCAACCTTTTAATGTTACAGGAAGAGCATATGCTCTTCCTGTTTTTTGGTTGTTGACGAAAAGAGAACAGCACTTATGTGATATAATTATGAAATATAAACGTATATATATTACATAATTATG
>NZ_ANPF01000078.1:0-89348 GCF_000328325.1 Halobacillus sp. BAB-2008
GCTTCTAATATATATATGAAATATTTATGATTCATTATCGTCTGGCTCAGGCATGGAGGGCTCCTTCAGCCCTCGATTGTACTCTTCGATCGTCCATATTCTCATTCGGAGGTGAGAAGGGAACGAGTTACCTTTTTTTCAAGCAGCATCCGCCGCGTCTTACCGGGCGTTGTACTTTTGTTTGCGGTGATGTTTCAATGACAATCGGCGTGCTGGACTTCTTAACAGATCTGCTGCTTTGAACTTGTCTTCTCACTCTTCTAGCTTTCACGAATACCTCTCCTTATGGTTTGATAATGTATTATAAGAAAAAATGCGGAAAATGGGAGGGCATTTATCGCTTTTTAATTGAAAAAGGGTGTTCGTCACATGTCCTGTTTTTAATGGTGAAACATCGCATGTGTGGAGGATTGGTCTTGTAAGAAAGAATGACCATGATGACATTATCGTCGGGGTGGTGAAGGAGATCTGTATAAGAGGGATAAGGTGCTGTATCAGGGTGAGTGTGATAGATCGCCAACACCTTATGTCCCGCATGACTCACATGTTCCAACGTTTGTGCGACTACCTTGGCACTGACAAAAAAACGGTTTCTAGCCTTCCATTCGTTTTCCAACGGCCAGACGGATAGGATCACTCCTGGTTCCTCTCCGGCCAATAAACCACAGGCTTCGAGCGGCCATTCCCTGCGTCCGTGCTCCATTATCTGTTCATACTGCTCTTCAGACAGTTCGATCATGGAAGCTCACAGCCTTCTTTGAAAGAATGAAAAGATCGAAGCACGCTCTCGCTTCTTCGGTGCATCTTCGTCATTCTCCTGCGTGAATGATTCCACTTTTCGACCGCGTGCAGGCAGGGATTTAGGTCTGTTGGCAATTCGAAAAGAGGCCATCTTAGGCTTATCATCCGCTTCTTTATGAGGAAGCGTCTCTTTAATGGAGAGGGCTTTCTGGTTGGACTCTTTCTCCAAGGGTTCCGGATTCTTCGTGACAGTCTTCTGGACTTTTTCTGGTTTCCTGTTTTCTTCTAATCTCTGGGCGGTTTCTTCACCGTTTTTTTTTCGAATGATGGTGTTCTGGTTGAAGTCCATAGCAGAATGACCGGGCATCCGTCTTTTTCCTGGCTTATTATTTCCGGATTCAGGGAAAGAGATGCCATTCTGTTGAAAGCCCTGCTGGTTCTGATAATAGGATGATTGCTGCTGATACCCTGGCTGCGACATAGGTGGGTAATAATCGCTTCTGCCTGTATGGTACTTCCGTGAAGATTGCAGCATGCTTTGAAGTTTTCTGTACTCCGACGTTTTCTTCGGTGCAGGTGCCTGCTCTCTTGGTTCTTCAATCGGCATTTCCGGAACTTGTTGTCTTGAATGAACCAGCTGTTCTCTCAAGCCGTCGAGTTCTTCCTTCAGGCGGTCCACTTCGCTTGTTTCCGTCTGCTTGCTTGGAACCTGCTGGTTTTTCAACGAAGCCAATTCTTCTTTTAACCGCTTCACTTCGCTTGATTCCGTTTCTTTCTGTCTGTGCTGCTGTTCTTTTAGCTGCCTTAATTCTTCTTTCAATCGACTTACTTCTCCCGATTCATCCTGCTGCTTCGACCGCTCCTGTACCTCAATTACCCGATTCATTTTTTCCATTAAGTCGTGGACTTGAAGGCGGTCCATCTTCTCCTTAATGAAATCGATGTCGCGTTTTAATGTACTGACGGTGTCGTTCACAGATTGCAGCTGGGCAGCCAGCTGATTCGTTCGTTGGTCTGCACTGTAGTGGTACTCTTCCATACGTTTCATTACTCCTTCGAATTTATGATGGAACCCATCGGATTCCTGTTTCATTAGAAGGTAGTCGTCGGCTATGGTTCCTGTTTTGATGGAGTGGAGCATTTCCTTGTAAAGGGATAATTTCGCTTTCATGGTTTCGATCGCTTCCGGACTGTACGTGTTGTTCAGATCCATTACTCATCACCCTTTTGCAGCACATTAATATACTATTGATGAACCACCAATACGTGACAAATGTGCCGATTTTTCTGACACGCATGACCTTGGAAATCCGTCCTGTTTTTTTTCTTACTATTGTATGCAGCACGGAACAAAAAAGTAGTTGTTTGTATCGGACAGTCACACATTTCCATTTGTCGCATTTATTATGGGTGTTCGCACAATTCGCAAAAGCACACCAAATATCAGCGATAGCACTAGACCCAACTGTACACTTGTTCATATGCTACGAATGAAAGAGAAAATCTTATTCGGAGGTGTTTGCAAATCATGCAAGCAAAAAATTTAATGGGGGGCCAAGAGCTCCTTTGTATCAACACAGAAAAAGTTTACGACTGGATTATCAACGAAGCGTCTTTTGATTTGACGTTGGGTGATTTCGATCTACCGGTCGGACCGACAGGAGATTTGCTGGAGTGTACAGATATCGAGAATGTCACTTGTGTCGTGGAACCGGCAGAAGTAGACCCTATCGAAATCGTAGGTCGTACCGATCAAGAATTGGTCGTTGATGGAACATTGTTGACTCTGCAGTTGGTCAACATTCGTAAAAACTTCACCGTGACTGTTCTTGTCGAGCTTATCCCTGAACTTGGCGGCGGTACTATTGAAGTCGGTTCTGTCGACTTTACACGTTGTGAGCAAGTGCTTCTATGTGCGCCGGATGGAACAGATGTCGATGTTTCTTATACAGATCTCGACTGCTTCATCTGTAACTTCTCCTGTGAGGAAAATGGTTCTTTGGAAGACACATTGACTGACGTTACTGTAACGGTTCGTCTGTGCCAAAGCATTCAGTCCACATACGACGTAACGCTTGAAATCGTAGCGGACTTCTGCCAACCGCGTGATATTCTTCCAATCCCGCCTTGCCCTGCTCCAACCATCCCACCTCAATGTCCTGTATTGTTCCCGAATGTGGACGATGGCCCGGGACTATCCGGTGATAAGTGCTAATACTCAGGCATAGAATCAAAGAGAGGATTTCTTCCTCTCTTTTTTCTTTTTGTCTTAATTCGGCTCTTTGTGTTCAGACAGTACGGAGGTGAAACGAATGAAAGGATCGGCTGAGCTGCTTTCTGAATGGCAGCAGAAACAGAAGCGCTACATGGAAGCATTTCGAGATCGGATCAAGGAATTGGAAAAGGCGAGGTCTTGGAAGGTGATCAGCTATTTTACATACTCGGTTCACCTTGCGCATGACAGATCAAAAGAAAGCATTCTTCTTGGAAGCTATCATATCCATAATATCGGTGAGGAACCTTTCGTGGATCCTTACATCTGTCTTCAATTGTCGGAGGACTCCCCCTTTCAGTTTTCCGGGAAGTATCTGTACAAAGATTCGATTCAGAAATTGCAAATGTCCGGGGCTTGGGAACGTTTGAATGAAGCAGACAACAAAACAGAGTATTGGCTGCGCCCTTCCGGAAAGCAGCTCATCTCTCCGGGAGAGAAACTGACCTTCTCCAATTTTCAAATGAAATGGATCGCAGATAAGAAATATGCGGGGAGTCTGAATGGATACACCTATGGAGAGGAGGCGAAGGAGGGGATTCCTTCGCTCAATCAAATCAACCTTAGTGGGGAGGGGGATGCAGGTGGATGAGCTAGACCTCCAGTTGGTGCTTCGTAAATGGCTGAAAGAATGGATGACCCGTCAAGTAACGAGGTTGAAAACAGACGAAGAGAAGCGGAGTCAAAGCTTTGTTTTTCTGGATGACGACACCATCCAGATGATTCTTATGATGTTGGCCATGAATCAGCGTCATGGATGGAATGCTGAAAAGGTAACAGACAACACGGAGGATAGGCAGGCGGTAAAGCAGTACATTGAGGAGAGCGAACGGGAGTGGACCGATTTACTTTCCCGTTTGAATTGAAATGAATTCCTACCTGGGGGGTTATGGTTATGGAGAAAGATACGATCCTTCTACAACAGAAGATCATTCATTTCAAGTCGGAACTGGCAAAGTACAAGGAGAAAGTGAAAGATTATCAAGAGAATTATCACTATGCCCTGCTGGAGAAGCTGAAAAAAGAGAATACCGCCCTTCGTGACAGGGAAGAACAGCTGCAAAAGGAAAAAAGTGTCGCAACCCAGGAATCTGTCAAACGCATCCAGGGGATGGAACAGCAAATAGCCAGTATGGAAAAGGCGAAACAAACAATGGAGGAAGAAACGGCGTTATGGAAAGAGAAGGCAGCGAGGTTCCAAAAAGATTTTGAATCCGCACAAACCCGTCTCATTCGTCTACAAAAAGAATCATCTGCTTATCAATATCAGCTGAAGCAGGCTGAAAAGCATTCGGAGGAAAGAGAATCCTTATGGAAGGAAGAGCGTTCCCTTCTAAAAGATAAGCTTGCAGCGGAAAAGAAAGCGAAAGACTCGTTGTTCCAAAAGGCTCAAGGTCTGAGAGAAGAAGCGAAAGACCAGCGGGAATATGTCCAGGAAGAAAGACAACAGAAGCATAACTGGAAAGCAGTTTACCTGGAGAACAGGACGCGGGCAGCAGGGCTGGCGCAGGAGAATGCGGAAATTCAAAAACGATTGGAGGCAGCGGAACAGGAGGCAGCCGTTTGGAAAGATCAAGCGAAACAATTGGAAACGGAAGTCCGGAAGGCGGAAGGGGAATTGGCCAGAACAGCAGGGGAGTCTGCAGCGACTGTTTCTGAATGGAAGCTTCGGGAACGTCAATTTCAGAAAGACATCATCCGTTTGAAGCAATCAGCACAGGAAAAACAGCAACTCCTTAACATAAGGGAAGAAGAGCAGGAACGACTGGAGACAGAAAATAAGGAGCTCTGCTCGGATATCAAATACTACGTGTATTATACAAAACAGCTCGGCGATCTTCTCTCCGGCGCGGAGGTGGATTTGAATAAACAAAGAGATGTAGTCCGGGAGTTGGAACAATCGAAAATTAAAGCAGAAGACGAATCGAGACGCATCGGAAGGGAATTGGAGACGAAGGTTGCCGCTTTAAAGCAACTGGAAGATGAGCAGCATTCCCGTAATCAGGAAAGAAGGTTGTGGGAAGAAGAACGACAGAACTATCAGTCTGATGTCGCCGACTTAAAGAGGCAGCTCAAGGAGGCTCATGAACAAGTGGAGGAACTGCAGATGATCCAGACTCATCTGAAAAAGCAGAATGAAAAGGTCCTCGGCATGTTCTCCAAGGAAGGAAGCGCGGATACTCCCAGCGATATCCTGTCCGTTCTGGATGAGCAGATGAAGAATATCCTAGGACAGACGTTCGAGTATGAAGAACAGCTGGATTCCAAAATCATCTTCATGGAAGCACTGGAAGAGAAAATTGATCAGCTTGGGAAAGAGATCCTTCAGATGGAAGAACGGGATGGTCAGGAAGATTGAACGGACGAAGGGCACGCCGGGAGGCTGCTCTTTTTTGTGCGAAAGATTCAACGGAATCAGGAGAAAATAGGACCAGTATCTCCTCGATTTGTTTAAAGCTTTGCAGGAAAGGAAATAAGAACCATTAGAAGCTATTATATTGTTCACCAGAGAAAGGATGAGACAGATGTTTGAAAAGCGTACAGGAGAAGTGATCACACAGCAATTGATTGATTGGGGGGTGGACCACATCTATGGAATGCCCGGCGATTCCATTAACGAGCTGATGGACGACCTTCGAAAGAGACAGGAAGAAATATCCTTCCTGCAGGTCCGTCATGAAGAAACAGGAGCGCTTGCGGCTGCGGCTTATGCGAAACTCACCGGAAAGCTTGGAGTGACCCTCTCGATTGCCGGCCCCGGCGCTGTTCACTTACTTAATGGATTGTATGATGCCAAGGCGGATAAAGCTCCTGTACTTGCCCTTGTCGGACAGGTACATAGTGAAGAGGTGGGGACAGGTGCTTTTCAGGAAATCAATTTGGAGCGCATGTTCGATGATGTTGCGGTGTTCAACCGCCGTGCGGAAACAGAAGCACAGCTTCCCGATCTCTTAGATCAAGCGATTAAGGAAGCTTATGCAAACAAAGGGGTCTCCGTTCTCATCGTACCGGACGATCTGTTTGCAAAAAAACAAAAGAACGAACCGCGTTTGACTGCCGGAACCTACTATCGTCCTGAGATCGTTCCCAATTCGGATCAGCTGAAAGAGGCCCGGCATTTAATCGAGCAGGCGGAGAAACCGCTCATTCTTGCCGGCCAAGGGACGAAGGATGCATCCGCTGAGTTGATTCAATTCGCAGAGACGATCCAGGCTCCTATCGTTATGAGCCTTCTTGGTAAAGGAATCATCCCGGACAATCATCCGTACTGTCTAGGGCAGCACGGTCAGATCGGCACAAAGCCTGCCTACCATGCAATGAAGGAAACCGATCTTCTCATTCTCATCGGTACGCAATTCCCGTACCGTGATTTTCTTCCGGAAGAGGTGAAGGCGGTCCAAATCGATAACAAGCCGGAAAACCTGGGCAAATACTATCCGATTGAGCTTGGTCTTCCTGGAAACAGCAAGGAGACTTTACAGGCGCTGATCGAACTGATTACTCCAGTGGATGAACGCGGCTATCTTCGTCATTATCAGGAAAAGATGAAGGATTGGCGGATTGCGCTTCAGGAAGAGAAACGTTCCACAAAAGACCCGCTCCATGCACCGCAGGTCATGTATGAGCTGGAGAAGCATATGGAATCCGGTGCGATCATATCCGGAGACGTAGGAAATGTTACCGTATGGCTTTCCCGATTCCTGCATCTTGTCAACCAGAAGTTTCTCATGTCCGGCTGGCTTGCTACAATGGGGAGCGGCCTGCCGGGAGCACTGGCTGCGAAACAAGCCTTCCCGGATAAACAGGTGATCGGCGTTTCCGGAGACGGTGGCTTTTCCATGGTGATGCATGACTTTGTTACAGCCGTTAAGTACGATCTTCCGATTAAAATGATCATTCTAAACAACAGTAAGATTGGAATGATCAAATACGAACAGGAACAGATGGGGCATTTAAATTATGCGACGGACCTTGGGGAAGTGGATTTTGCCAAGTTCGCCGAAGCTTGCGGGGGAGAGGGATACCGCATTCGCTCCTATGAAGAATTGGAGCCGAAAATGAAGCAGGCTTTCGTATCGAATAAGCCGGTCATCATTGATGTCGTTATCGAAGATCAGGCGCCTCTTCCTGGTAAAATTGATTACACCTCAGCGGTCAATTTCTCGAAATATATCGTTAAGAACTTCTTTGAATCCGGGACGCTTGATCTGCCGGATATGAAAAAAGCGCTCCAGCGCCTGACTTGATCAAAAAGAAAAACCCGCGCCGGGTCATCCCGCGCGGTTTTGTTCATTCGATCATACTTCCATAATGATTGGAAGAATCATCGGACGACGCTTCGTTTTTTCAAACAAGAACGGAGCGATCGTATCCGTGATTTCGTTTTTGATTTCTGACCATTGCGTTGTACGGCGTTCCATGACTTTCTCAACATGAGAACTTACCAGCTTCTGTGCTTCCTTAATCAAATCTTCGGATTCTCTCATGTAAACGAATCCGCGGGAAATGATGTCCGGGCCGGAAGCGATTTTGAATTCCTTCATATTAATACTTACGACGACGATGACAAGGCCTTCTTCGGAAAGAATACGGCGGTCGCGTAGTACGATATTACCGATATCACCAATTCCGCTGCCATCTACATAGACAGAACCGGAAGGGATCTTACCTGCGATGGAGGCTTCGTCTTTACCAAGGGCAAGCACGTCACCGTTGTCCATAACGAAGCAGTTCTCTTCCTTGACATCACAATCAAGGCTGAGTTTCACATGCTCTTTCAGCATGCGGTATTCTCCGTGGATCGGCATGAAGAATTTCGGCTGCATCAGTCGGAGCATCAGTTTCATCTCTTCCTGACTACCGTGTCCGGAGGTATGGATGTTTGTCAATGGACCGTGAATAACATCGGCACCTGCACGGTAAAGCTTGTTGATCGTACGGCTGACACTGATCGTGTTTCCAGGGATTGGGGAAGAAGAGAACACGACTGTATCGCCAGGCTGGATTTGGATCTGACGGTGGGTACCGTTTGCGATCCTTGACAGGGCAGCCATCGGTTCACCTTGGGAACCGGTACAGAGAATGACGACTTCATTAGCCGGCAGACGGTTGATTTGTTGAGCATCAATGAACGTATCCTTAGGGGCACGGATATATCCAAGTTCCTGACCGATGCGGATGGAAGATTCCATGCTCCGTCCAAAAACAGCTACTTTCCGATTATTCCTAACGGCTGCTTCCACTACCTGTTGAAGGCGGTGGATGTTTGAGGCGAACGTTGCGAAAATCAAACGACCGTTATCCATACGCGTAAAGATATCCTGGATGCTTTCTCCTACGACACGCTCTGACTTCGTAAAGCCTGGTACTTCACTGTTCGTACTGTCGGAAAGAAGAGCAAGTACACCTTCTTTACCGATTTCCGCCATTTTAGCGAGGTCTGCAGGTTCACCGACAGGGGTGAAGTCGAATTTAAAGTCTCCCGTGTGAACGATGTTCCCAGGCGGTGTCTTAACAACTACACCGTAGGAATCAGGGATACTGTGTGTCGTGCGGAAGAAGGACACGGATGTTTTACGGAACTTGATGATGTCATCTTCCTGAATTGTATTCAGTTTCGCACTGCGAAGGAGACCGTGTTCATCAAGCTTGTTGCGAATCAAGCCGATGGCAAGCTTCCCTGCATAAATTGGAATGTTAATTTCACGCAGCAGGTAAGGGATACCGCCGATGTGATCTTCGTGTCCGTGTGTGATGATAAGCCCTTTGATCTTATCTTGGTTCTGCACGAGATACGTATAATCCGGAATGACATAGTCGATACCGAGTAGTTCATCTTCCGGGAATTTAATACCAGCATCAATGAGGATGATTTCGTCTTGGAATTGAACTGCGTATGTGTTTTTACCAATTTCACCGAGTCCGCCAAGGGCGAATACGGCTGTCTGGTCGTTCTTCACGAATTTCATAAATTAAAATGTCTCCAACGCGAAATCTTCGGATTGCTTCTCATATCCCAGGTGATCCTCATCAAGCACCTGGATATATTCAATATTGAACCCTTTATCTTTTAACTTTTCTCTGACTTCTCTCTCTGTTTCCGCTTCCACATACATGGAATTCGTATGTTCACGGACAGGAACTTCTGTTGCCAGTTCCTGATACAAAACTTTGAATATCATTGCACTATCGCTCCTAACTAGATATAATTTCCACATTCTTGTCCTTCCATCATCATAGCACGTTTCGAACCCGCATGGTAATGATAATGATAGTCACAGGTGTTTCGCTGCACCTGGACAATGGTATTACGCGTATGTTTTACGATTCATTAAATTCTTCCAACGTTTTCTAAGCTTCCTTCGTAGACGCTTCATCATATGCATCCATCCCCTTTCACCAGATGAAGAAAAGCGCCAAAAACGTTAAAACCGCCCAATCCCTGTTATCTCTAGTATAATACGGTTTGTGGAAGAATGAAACATTACATTTTATATTTTGTCGTTATCGTTTGTTTTTCTTCTCAAACTTATCCACTCATGCTACAGTATAGCCAAAGAAGACACTATGTTAGTATAAATGTTGAAATCCATGTAGGAGGATCTGGTATGACAAATAAAAAAATCGCCTTCTTCGATATAGACGGCACCCTGCTAGACCATGATAAGAAACTTCCTGAAAAGACAAAACAGGCCATACAGAAATTGAAAGAGCAAGGGGTATACTGTGCCATTGCCACCGGCCGTGCCCCGTTCATGTACAAGAGCTTGCGAGAAGAACTTGGAATCGATTCCTATGTGAGCTTTAACGGACAGTACGTAGTTTTTGAAGGGAAAGAGATTTACAAAAACCCACTTTCAGAAGAAGCACTTCAGAAGCTGCACGTCCACGCAGAAGAGAATGACCATCCGATGGTCTTTATGAACGAAGAGGAGATGAGAGCGTCTACGCCTGATCATGACTCTATTCGCCAAAGTCTCGGCACGCTTCTGCTTGACCATCCGGCTGCAGATGAAGGTTTCTACAGCGGTCGTAACATCTATCAATCCCTGCTTTTCTGTGAAGGAAGAGAAATTGAACAATATGAGGAGGCGTACGAGGCATTCGACTTCATTCGCTGGCATCCGCTCTCCTGTGATGTTCTTCCTAAAGGCGGATCTAAAGCAGAGGGAATTAAGAAAATGATCGAAGCAGCCGGCATGACCATGGAGGATACGTACGCTTTCGGTGACGGACTCAACGACATTGAAATGATTTCAGAAGTCGGAACCGGGGTAGCCATGGGAAACGCTGTACCGGAAACGAAGGCCGTAAGTGACTACGTTACGACGGACGTTTCGGAAGATGGTCTGTCCCACGCCATTTATGAGCTTGGTTTATTGAAATAACCGAGAGGAAATAAAAGAAATCAAGCATAAAAAATCCGGGTGATCATCTGAGATAGACGATCGTCCGGATTTTTTGTTCTATAGAAGCGATTTGTCTTTCTTCTATACATACAGAGGTTTCTCATCGGTCGGCGGGTGTAGCGTTCTCCGGCTCTTTGAAAGGATTTTCCATATCAATATGATCGTAGAACATGACGCCGTGCAGGTGATCGATTTCATGTTGAAATACGATAGCTGCATAATCTTTCAGACGCAGCTTGACTTCATTACCTTCAAGATCTGTGCCCTTTACGGTGATTCGGCGGTGACGAGGGACGTAGCCGGGTACTTCTCTGTCGACAGAGAGGCATCCTTCCCCTGATGTCAAATACGTCTTTTCAACGGAATGACTGACAATTCTCGGATTAAACAGACCATAACTGTAGAGCTTATCCTTCATGTCCGTGAAGTGTACGGCAAGCATTCGTTTATTCACGTTGATCTGCGGAGCTGCCAGACCGACACCTGGTCTTAAGCCGTAACGGCTGCACACCTGGTCATCCTGGCTGTTCTTCAAGTATTGAAGCATTTCTTCCAACGTCTCTTTATCCTCTTCGGATGGTGGGAGGGAGACTTCTTCGGTCACGGTTCTCAAAGCGGGGTGACCTTCCCGGACGATATCATCCATCGTAATCATCTACAACATCCTTTCTGGAAAACAAGTTCTACAATAGCACGCCGGTTCCATTAAGAAAACCATCGGCCATCTATTTGGTAACATTTGTGAAAAGGTGTTTCCATTTAATATCATTTATTATACTATGGTAGATATGGCAAGATTACAATACGATTACGTAGAAATTCAAGGGGGAAGAGCTGTGCCGAAACGTATGCTGATCGGAGGCCTGGGTGCTGCTGCAATCTTGCTGTCTGCATGTACGGGGACGTCCGCACACGAAGCGATGTACGATCATTTGGAAAAAGCGGTTTCTTTGGAAGATGCATTCCGCGACCAGCAGCAGCCGATGGTGGAGCTGGAAGAGAAGGAACAGAAACTTTACGAAGAGATCATTGATCTTCAGACGGACCAGATGGATCAAATCAAAGAGAAGTCCAAGGAAGCCTCTGCTATTGTAGAAGATCGGAAGAAGAAGCTGAAACTGGAGAAAGAGAGCATCGACGCAGCCAAAGAGGAGTTCGATAACATAGATGGTCTTGCAAAAGACTTGGAAGAGGACAAGGCCGAAGCGAAAGACGAGGCCGAAGCCCTCGTAGAAACAATGGATCAGCGCTACGATACATACCAGACTCTTTACAGTGCTTACACAAAAGCCCTTCAGCTGGACGAAGAGCTCTATGATATGCTTCAGAAGGAAGATTTGACGCAGGAAGCCATGCAGGGCCAGATTGAGAAAATCAACGAGAGCTATCAGACGGTTATGGATAAGAATAAAGAATTTAATGAATATACGGACGCCTACAATAATAAGAAGAAAGAACTTTACGATGCATTGTCCTTAAATGTGGAATATGAGGATCATGAAGAATCCAAGGAATCCTGAGAAGAAGCCGCTGCTGTTGCAGCGGCTTCTTCTATTGCTTATAGAAGAGAAGGGGATGGGTGGATGATTATTAAGTTAACGCTGTGCGAATAAAATCGATGTGACAACAAGGCTTCCCTTTCGTTGGAAAGGCAGCAGGTAGGAAGGGGAAGCGGCGAAGAGGCAGATCGTCAACCTTTCTATGGAAAGCTCCCCATGGCCCTGGTTTTCTTTGTTCCCCAATAGAAAACTCCCCCTTTCACATACGGTGAAAATGTTATACTTTTCATTTGATTCTTGATAAGAAAAAACGTAGAATTAATACAGGCAGTAATTTCAGGTGATACAGTATAGTTGTTTTCATCGACAGAATCAGCTGCTTTCCGATTGCTGTGTGTTTAGTCTCGTACTACATAAAGAATATATACTGCGAAGTGATTGACGAATGATGACGAATTGAGCTAAACTACATAGTGGATTGACATTGTACCATTGAATTTTGCTTCTTGAGTGTAACAGTTTATATGGTATTCTCTGTATGATTAGTTCCCTAAACGACGGGGTAAAAACGTAAAGAGCAAATCGGTACAGTTTTTTTTCATATTTGGGAAAGCTACTCACAGCATCCATTTTAAAATACGAAAGGAAAGGGTGAAACACTTTGAAACGAACTCTTGAGAACATCGAAAATCAGTTCGAAACGTTTCAAATCCTGAATGAGGAAGGCGAAATCGTAAATGAAGATTACATGCCTGACCTATCAGACGAAGATCTAAAAGAAATTATGCGCCGTATGGTTTATACGCGTATCCTGGACCAGCGTTCTATCGCGCTTAACCGCCAAGGACGTCTTGGTTTCTATGCACCAACAGCAGGGCAGGAAGCTTCCCAGCTGGGTACACAATTTGCATTGGAGAAAGCGGACTTCATTCTCCCTGGTTACCGTGATGTACCACAATTGATCTGGCACGGCCTTCCACTTCACAAGGCGTTCCTATTCTCTCGTGGACACTTCCAAGGGAACCAAATGCCTGAAGGCGTTAACGCAGTAAGCCCGCAAATCATCATCGGAGCGCAGATCACTCAGACTGCCGGTGTTGGACTTGGCTATAAGAAACGCGGAGAGAACGCTGTAGCAATCACTTACACAGGTGACGGCGGTGCGTCTCAAGGTGACTTCTACGAAGGTATTAACTTCGCAGGTGCTTTTGGTGCGCAAGCGATCTTTGTCGTTCAGAACAACCGTTTCGCAATTTCCGTACCTGTTGAAAAGCAATCTGCTGCACAAACGATTGCTCAAAAAGCAGTAGCTGCAGGAATTGAAGGTATTCAGGTAGACGGTATGGACGTTCTTGCTGTTTATGCTGCAACGAAAGATGCTCGTGAGCGTGCCGTAAACGGAGAAGGTCCGACATTGATCGAGACGCTTACTTACCGTTATGGTCCACACACAATGGCCGGAGATGATCCGACTCGTTACCGTACGGAAGATCAAGACAGCGAGTGGGAGAAGAAAGATCCAATCGTTCGTTTCCGTAAATTCCTTGAAGCGAAAGGCCTGTGGTCTGAAGAGGAAGAAAACGAATTGATCGAAAAGACAAAAGAAGAAATCAAAGCTGCCATCAAGGAAGCTGACAATACTCCGAAGCAGACAGTTACTGATTTGATCGGTATCATGCACGAAGAGCTTCCATCCAACTTGAAAGAACAATTGGATGAATACAAAGAAAAGGAGTCGAAATAAGACCATGGCACAAATGACTATGATTCAAGCCATCACAGATGCGATGCGCACAGAACTTAAAAATGATGAAAACGTGCTGATTTTCGGTGAAGACGTCGGTCAAAACGGCGGTGTATTCCGTGCGACAGAAGGTCTTCAAAGTGAATTCGGCGAAGACCGCGTATTCGATACGCCTCTTGCTGAATCCGGAATCGGCGGTATGTCCATCGGGCTTGCCCTGACTGGTTTCCGTCCGGTACCTGAAATCCAATTCTTCGGTTTCGTATACGAAGTAATGGATGCAATCAGCGGTCAAATGGCACGTTACCGTTACCGTTCCGGTGGTACACGTCCAATGCCGATTACGGTCCGTTCTCCTTTCGGTGGTGGTGTACACACACCAGAACTTCACGCAGACAGCCTGGAAGGCCTTATGGCACAACAGCCTGGACTTCGTGTAGTTATTCCATCCAACCCTTACGATGCGAAAGGTCTATTGATCTCTTCCATCCGCAATAACGATCCTGTTATCTTCCTTGAGCACATGAAGCTTTACCGCTCTTTCCGTGAAGAAGTTCCGGAAGAAGAGTACACGGTAGAGCTTGATAAAGCTGCAGTGAAGCGCGAAGGTACAGACGTAACATTGGTCGCTTACGGCGCAATGGTACACTCTTCCCTTAAAGCAGCGGAAGAACTCGAGAAAGACGGAATCAGTGCAGAAGTTATCGACCTTCGTACTGTAAGCCCGGTTGACTACGAAACGATCCTTGAATCTGTTAAGAAGACAAACCGTGCGGTAGTCGTTCAAGAAGCTCAGAAACAAGCTGGTATTGCAGCGAACGTCGTTTCTGAAATTCAAGAAAAAGCCATTCTTCACTTGGAAGCTCCTGTTCTGCGTGTAGCTGCACCGGATACAGTATATGCATTCACTCAAGCGGAAGAAGTATGGTTGCCTAACCACAACACAATCGTTGAAAAAGTCAACGATGTTATGAACTTTTAATCATCTCTAACTTATAGGAGGGAACAACCGTGGCATTTGAATTTAAGCTACCTGATATCGGTGAAGGTATCCACGAAGGTGAAATTGCAAAGTGGTTCGTCAAGCCTGGCGACGAAGTAAAAGAAGATGACGTGCTTTGTGAAGTACAAAACGACAAAGCCGTTGTAGAGATTCCTTCTCAAGTAGATGGAACTGTTAAAGAGCTTCACGTGGATGAAGGAGAAGTAACAACTGTAGGTACGGTCATCATCACGATTGATGACGGTTCTGAAGATACAGGCTCCTCAGAAGCACCTAAAGAAGAAGCGAAGGAAGAAGCTCCTAAAGAGGAAGCGAAATCCGAAGAGCCTCAAACATCTGAAGAGAGCGATGTAGATGAAGACAAGCGCGTCGTAGCCATGCCTTCTGTACGTAAATTCGCTCGCGACAACGATGTGGATATCCGTAAAGTACAGGGCTCCGGCAAAAACGGACGCATCGTGAAAGAAGACATCGAAAGCTTCTTGAACGGCGGACAGCCGGCTGCTTCTGAAGCACCTGCAGAAGAGAAAGAAGAGGCATCTGCTTCTACTTCTTCCGAACAGGCCGTACCAGCTGCGGGCGAAGCATATCCGGAAACACGTGAGAAGATGAGCGGTATCCGTAAAGCGATCTCCAAAGCTATGGTTAATTCCAAGCATACGGCTCCTCACGTAACGTTGATGGACGAAGTGGACGTAACAGAACTTGTTGCCCACCGTAAGAAATTCAAAGCAGTTGCTGCTGAACAGGAAATCAAGCTGACATATCTTCCTTATGTTGTGAAGGCTCTTGTTTCCACACTGAAGAAATTCCCTGTACTGAACACGTCTATTGACGACAGCACAGATGAAATTATTCAGAAACACTACTATAATATTGGTATCGCGGCAGATACAGATAAAGGCCTTATGGTTCCAGTCGTTAAAGACGCAGATCGTAAGTCTGTCTTCTCTATCTCCAGCGAAATCAATGAACTTGCTGTAAAAGCTCGTGACGGTAAACTTTCAGCACAAGAAATGAAAGGTGCTTCCACTACAATCACGAACATCGGTTCTGCTGGTGGTCAATGGTTTACTCCGGTAATCAACCACCCAGAAGTAGCGATCCTAGGTATCGGCCGTATCGCTGACAAACCGATCGTCCGCGATGGTGAAGTAGTAGTCGCTCCTGTCCTTGCGATTTCCTTGAGCTTCGACCACCGTATCATCGATGGTGCTACAGCTCAAAACGCAATGAACAACGTCAAGCGTTTACTGAACGATCCACAACTAATTATGATGGAGGCGTAAAGTATGGTAGTAGGAGATTTCCCAATTGAACTAGACACGTTAGTAGTTGGTGCGGGTCCCGGCGGCTATGTAGCTGCCATCCGCGCTGCACAAACAGGACAAAAAGTTACAATCGTTGACAAAGGCAACCTCGGCGGTGTCTGCCTTAACGTTGGATGTGTACCTTCCAAAGCATTGATTCAAGCGGGTCACCGTTATGAGCATGCAAAAGGATCCGAAGACATGGGTATCAAATCGGAGAACCCGACTGTTGATTTCACAAAAGTACAAGAGTGGAAGGGCAGTGTCGTTAACAAACTTACCAGCGGTGTCGAAGGGCTTCTTAAAGGAAACAAAGTAGACATCGTAAAAGGTGAAGTTTACTTCGTGGATAAAAACACGGTTCGCGTTATGGATGAGAAAAATTCTCAAACTTACACGTTTAACAACGTAATCATCGCGACAGGTTCTCGTCCAATCGAGCTTCCTACTTTCAAATACTCTGATCGCGTCCTGGATTCTACAGGTGCTCTTAACCTTAAAGAGATTCCTAAGAAACTGGTCGTTATCGGTGGTGGATACATCGGTACAGAGCTTGGTACGGCTTACGCTAACTTCGATACAGAAGTGACGATCCTTGAAGGTACAGGCGATATCCTTGGCGGCTTCGAGAAGCAAATGACTTCTGTCGTTAAGAAACGTCTGAAGAAAAAAGGCGTCGCTATCGAAACGAACGCCCTTGCACAAGGTGTGGAAGAGCGTGAAGACGGCGTTACCATTACTTACGAAGTTAAAGGCGAAACGAAATCCATCGACGCTGACTACGTACTTGTTACCGTTGGTCGTCGTCCGAACACAGACGAAATCGGCTTGGAAGACCTTGGCGTGAAAATGAGCGACAAAGGTGTTATCGAAGTGGATAAACAGTGCCGTACGAGCATTGACAACGTCTACGCTATCGGTGATATCGTTCCTGGTCCTCCACTTGCTCACAAAGCCTCTTACGAAGGTAAGATCGCTGCGGAAGCAATTGCTGGTGAGAAGTCTGAAATCGACTATCTTGGAATTCCAGCTGTTGTATTCTCTGATCCAGAACTTGCTTCTGTTGGTTACACAGAACAAGAAGCGAAAGATGCTGGTTACGAAGTAAAAGCAGCTAAATTCCCGTTTGCAGCAAACGGACGTGCTCTTTCTCTTAACGACAGTGACGGTTTCTTGAAACTGGTTACTCGTAAAGATGATGGTCTCGTTATCGGTGCTCAAATTGCAGGTCCAAACGCTAGTGACATGATCGCTGAACTTGGCCTTGCTGTAGAAGCAGGCATGACGGCGGAAGATTTGGCTCTTACAATCCACGCTCACCCAACTCTAGGTGAGATCACGATGGAAGCTGCTGAAGTAGCTTTGGGTAACCCAATCCACATCATGTAATTATTTTAAAAAAGGCAAAAGCTCTTCGGAGCTTTTGCCTTTTTCTCTTATATAGAGAGGAGAGCAGGAAGATGGAAGTAGAGCGTTATTTAAAGCGTATTCATGTAAACAGGTTGGAGGCACCCTCTTTGTCCTTCCTGAGCAGACTTCAGGATCAACATATGCTTCATGTCCCTTTCGAGAACTTGGATGTCATCCGTCAAGTTCCAATTGAACTGCATATACCATCCTTTTATGATAAAGTTGTTCTCCGCAGAAGGGGAGGATTTTGTTATGAACTGAATGGTCTATTTCATTGGCTGCTCGGAAAGGCGGGGTATGAAGCGCGGTTGATCAGTGCCACAGTGAAGCAGCCGGATGGGGATTGGGCTCTAGAGGACAGCCATGCCGCTATCATCGTGTGCCTGGATGGATCGGAGTATTTGGTTGATGTTGGATTCGGAGATTCTACGAGGAGGCCGCTTCGCCTGAGCGGGGAGGTTTCAAGAGACGTGAGCGGGGATTACCGCGTCGATAAGTGCGGGAAAGCATTCTATCTGCAGAGAAAGAAAAATGACTCAGAGGAGTGGCAGACGCTGTACCGTTTTTTGTCCAGAGGAAGAAAATTAGACGATTTCCATAAGGCCTGCGAGTATAACCAGACCTCCCCTTCTTCTCCTTTCACAGGTAAGGATATCGCTACGATTGCTTCAGCTGACGGCAGACTGACTATTTCCGGAAATACCTTGATACAAACAACCCGTTTCGGCAGAGAAAGAACCGGGATCGAGGAGGAAGAGAAGAAGCTGCTTCTTCAGAACGAGTTCGGCATGTCTTCTTTTTGATACCAGGAAAAGAAGGAGATACCCCGTCCCTATAGAACAGTATGTAGAAAAGGGAAAAGAGGTGTCATAGGTGAACAGCCCTATTCGTCCTGTGATTCATACGGTGCTCGTACCTGTCACGGATTTAAAGGCATCCAGCAGGTGGTATGGCCTATCCACTCCGTTAGATGCTGTGTCTCCCCCCGTGCAAAACATCCCGCTTGACCATCACACCGGCCTGACTCTGGATACGGGAAGGTAGTTTGATAAGGAAAAGCAAAGCGGATTGCCCCTGTTCAACTTCCATACGGATGATATCCTATCCGCTGCGGAATTCGTGAAGAACCGAAAGCTTGGAGAGATCAGTGACATTACCGTCTTCGATGATCTTTCTTTTTTTACTATACAAGACCCGGATGACAATATAATTATGATAGGAACCGGATGAGCAGAGAATTCTATTCTCTGCTTTTCATCATGCTTTCTTTATTAAGAATATATTGTGCGATATAGAAGAATATGTTAAATTGTATCTCGTATCACAAGGGATAGGAGAGATAGAATGAAGAAAAAAATCATATTCGTTGCTTTACCGGTACTGGCGGTTCTTGTCTTTGTCGTCATTCAAATGAGCAAGCCGTCCCCTTCTGACGTGTTGACGGATTTTAAGGAAGCGGTCGAGGCGGAAGATTCAGATCGGCTGTTCGACATGGTCGAGCTCGAAGATGACATCGAGTGGAGTAAAGAAGACGCAGAAAGTATGATTACATATTTTAAGCAAAATGAAGATGATTGGTCTGATCAAATGGAAGTATTAAACAGGCAGGCAGCTGCGTACCAATCGAAAGGCGATACATCGGTTTCAGCCGGTGCAAACGAGTTGGCTAACGGTGGATTTTATATGAAGAAGGAAGATGGCCTTTTTGGAGCTGCGTATGCGATAAAGGCGGCTGGGTTTCATCTGGATCTGCAGGCTCCTGAAGATGCTGAGATTACTTTCAAGGATGCCGAGATCGATATGTCAAACAAGGAAACGAAGCGGCTTGGTACGTTCGGACCCGGAGTTTATACGATTCATGGCTCTAAACAATATGAATATACAAAGGTTTCCGAAGACAAAGCAGTGACGTTGTTTGAACAAGGGGATTATTCGCAGGCCGTTCAAATGGATTTGACAGGAGAGAAGGTTACTGKCACGTCTCAGACACCGGAAACTAAAGTGAAAGTAGAAGGAAAAGACACGGAGCAAACAATTAACGAGACGCTTGCCGTTGGTCCCATTGGAGAAGGAATGACGGTTCAAGGATTCAAGGAGTTCCCGTGGGGAGAGGCAACAAGTAAATCGTTTGTGGTCGGGGAGGATGAATACACCGATGTGGGAAAAGGTTTCGCTAAGTTGGAAGGGTATGATCTGACTCCCGATCCTGTGGTAGGCGATGCGATGAAAAAGGCAGTAGTTTCTGCCATCAACCGGTTCGCTGAGGAGGAAGTAAAGGCCAAGAAAGAACAAGATGTGGAGATACTTACTAATATCAGTGATCCATTGGAAAAGGACTACATCGTCCAAATTCAAGATTTTGATGAGGAAAATTACTTTGAAGGAAAAGCCCTTGGAACGCGGATAGACATAGAGAATGCAAGTTATGAACAAGGACAGGGAGGCGTGGACTTATTAAGAGTTCCTGTCGAGTTTCACGAGGAATCCAGGGAAGTTTATGAATATATTGATACAGAGATGAGAGAGTCATTCGATGCCACTGTCGTTGTTCTGACGTATGATGAGCAGGAGAAGCAGTGGATCATCTACGATAAAGAGAATAAGCGTCACGTGGGAGAGGACTATATGTCTGGGGAAGGTGTAGTGAAAACGGAATTTTAATTGGTTGTTGCATGTAGAGTTTCCGCACTCATCCTCGTTGAATAGGAAGAAAAGAATCGAATATGAAAAGATCCCGGTCTCTGTAGAGGCCGGATCTTTTTCCTTCCTGTCCATCAGGAAGGTTTTTCTGTATAGGAACCGGTCATGTTGATGGAATCTTCCAGTGCTGTAAGAATATCATTATGCCGGTTATCACCTTTTATCGTCTTAACGGTCTTTCCTTCTTTCTTAACAACAAGGGCAGGGAGATCTTCTTTCGTCAGACGAAGGTTATCCGAATTCATCTCCTGCTGTTTAAATTCCAGCTCTTCTGTATCCTGTTGTTTGACTTTCCAATCAAGCAGGGCGCTCATATAATTTTTTGCTGCTTCCTGCTCATCGCTGTCTGTGTAGAGGTACAACTCATAATCGAGAGGTGATGCCTTCAGAACCTGGACATCTTCTGTTTTCGGTATGCAACCGGCTAACAACAGGACAGCAAAAAACGTCATGATCAGGTACTTGTTCATCCTCCGCCACTCCCTTAGCTTCGTTCCATCCTAAGTGTAACAAAGGACTAGGGGATAGTTGGAACTGTTATCGTTTTGTTACGGAAATGAAAGCCTTATGTCGCTTTATGATAACAATGTGTAAAATAAAACCCCCTCGATCCACGGGACCGAGGGGGAGGATATCTTTATTTCTTACGCAAATTGACCTTTTTGCCTTCTTCCTGGAATGCTTTGAAGAGGGAGAAGCAAATCAAAATCATGATGAATGTAAACGGGAAGGCGGCGATTATTGCTGCTGTCTGCAGGGAACTCAATCCACCCTGCCAAAGAAGTACAGCGGCTGCACCGGCCTGAATGATACCCCAAGTGAACTTCACCTGGTTCTTAGGGTTCAGGCTTCCGTTGGTCGTCTGCATACCGAGAACGAAGGTCGCAGAGTCGGCAGACGTGATGAAGAACGTGCTGATCAACAGCAGTCCGATAATTGCCATGACGGAACCAAGCGGAATATGCTGCAGCATAGAGAACAGCGCGACTTCTGTACCAAGTTCGCTTACATCGGATTGAATGTCTACTCCTTGGAAGAACTCAAGGAAGATCGCAGATCCACCAAATACGGAGAACCAAAGAGCTCCGAAGATCGTAGGGACGAGCAGGACACCGAGAACGAATTCGCGGATGGTACGTCCTCTGGATACACGGGCAATGAATGTACCTACAAATGGAGCCCAGGAGATCCACCAAGCCCAGTAGAAGATCGTCCAGTCCTGTACCCACGTATTATCTTGGGAGAACGGCGTCATGCGGAAGCTCATCTGCGGAAGGTCACGGACATATCTTCCGAGTGTCGTTGTGAAGAAGTCCATGATGAAGTTCGTCGGACCGGCGAACAGCAGGAAGAGCATAAGTACAATTGCAAGCACGATGTTCGTGTTACTCAAGTACTTGATCCCTTTGTTCAAACCTGTCATGGCAGATGTCATGAACAAGACGGTAACAATAGCGATGATTGTCAACTGAAGAGCGAACGTATCGCTTAAGCCGTCAAATGTGTACGCGAGACCACTGGAAATCTGCAGTGCTCCAAGACCGAGTGATGTTGCAACACCGAAGATCGTTGCGAATACAGCGATGACATCGACCAATGTTCCGATCGGGCCTTTGACGCGTTTCTCACCAAGGATCGGTGTCAGGGCAGCGCTGATGACGCCGGGAGCGTCTTTACGGAATTTGAAGAATGCCAGTGCCAGTGCAAGGACGGCATAGATGGCCCAAGGGTGGAGTCCCCAGTGGAAGAAGGAATATTTCAGCGCGGACTGCGCGGCATCCTCACTCATCGGCTCCTGTTCTACGCCTGCTGGTGTATGCAGGTGGGAAAGTGGTTCCGCTGCACCCCAAAATACGAGGCCGATACCCATACCGGCACTGAAAAGCATAGCGAACCATGTGAGATAAGAATATTCCGGTTCTTCATCCGGTTTACCCAATTTCAAATTACCATATTTAGAGAAGATTAAATAAATGGCGAAAATCAAAAATCCTGTAGCGGACAGCAGGTAAAACCATCCGAATTTTTCTGTAAGAAATCCTTGGACATTTGATGTAATGTTAGCAAGGTTCCATGTCGGCAGCGTTGATTCTGGAATCGTTCCCCAGATGATGAATAAGAACGCAATGACGACGGAAATGTAAAATACTTTAGTTACTTGATTCATGTCTAAGTTCCCTCCTAATGGATTTGTTTGTGCACATTCCCCTTTGTACAGTTTTGTACGATCAATCTCTTAAGTAGCACTTCTCCACCAAGGCCATCTGTTTTGCAGATAAGTCCTGCAGTTCTTCCAAAACATCATGGAAGCACAGCATTTCATAAAGCAGGATTGTCTGTGGTGGGAGGTGGTGTCGGTATGTGGTTTTCTTGATGACGTGGTCTTCTTTCCATTTCCAGAATAAGCGGTCCAAATGGGCGACGTTTTGAAACTGCTCTTCCTGGATGGAATGGGTCGGGTCCAGTAATACCCGGACATAATGATCCGTCAAAGAATGCAGAAGTTCCTTCTCAGATTCCGAGAAATCGGATCCCTTCGTCTGAACATACTGCAGATTCCCCAGATGATAGACGATTTGCTGGAAGGCTGCGAGCTTCCTTTGGGAAAGTTGAAAAGCGACCATTTCTTCATTCGTGTGACGGTGATACTTCCATTCTTCCCGCTGATAACTTGACAGCTGCAGAGTTTTCTCCAGATGAGCGGTCAGCTGCCGGTAAGACCGCTGGTTATTCCGTGTTTTCTCTTTAGATTCTGCCGTAATATCATAAATTATTCGTTTCAGGAGAAGGCCGGCTTGGTTATAAAGGCCATTGATGTTTTTGTAAATCATTGGGGAATAATTGGGCGGCAGCAGAAAAAAGTTCACAAATGTCGAAACAATGATCCCAATGGATGTAGTACCCAATCTTGTGAAGAATGAAACAAAATAATGGTCCTGAAAGTCCGGAATCATGGCTGTCGCCGTAATGGTGGCGACAAGAATGCCGGCATCGAGCTTCAGTTTGTGACAGACAGCAATAGTCGCCATCGCAACCAGCGCAAACGTAAGGGCACCTTTTCCGAAAAGTCCGTAGAAAGCCGTAGCAAGCAGAGCTCCGATTGCAGAGGCGGGGAAACGCACTGCCGCCTTCTTGATCGAGTCGGCTGCCGTATGCTCGATCGTGACAATTGCGGTTATGACAGCAAAAATAATGGGTAAATTAAAAAAACCGCAAATCAATGCAGTCAGAAAGACAGATATACCCGTCTTCAATGTACGGCTTCCGAGAAGTTTGAATCGCTTGATTGCTTGAAGCATTTCCATCACCCATTCAATAAAAATGAAAAATAGATATTTAATGAAAGACCACATCAAAACATTATATAACAAATTACCTAAAAAACATAGAAAAAATGTAGATTTGTCGGATATAATGGAATATGTGGAAATACATAACAGTGGAGGGTTTACTATGAAGAAGTGGTCCCTATTCCTCTTCATCCTGCTGATCATGCTTGCTGCATGTTCCGAAACGAATGGACAGGAAGGACAGGAGAAAGACCAGAAAGCAGAAGAAAATGTACAGACGTCTGATGATTCCGGGCAGACATCCGAAGATGAAGCCGACAAGGAGGATTCAGAAACCAAAGAGGAAGCGGAAGAAGCGACGGCCGATACAGCGCCTCAGTACGAACTTACGGGAAACTGGTCGTTTCAGCCGATCGGGGATGCCAATCCGAAAGTTGCTCTGCTGACCTTTGACGACTCTCCCGATAAACATGCGGTTGAAATGGCCCGGCTGCTGAAAGAGAAAGGCGCACCGGCCATTTTTCTTGTGAATGGACACTTCATCGATTCGGAAGAAGGGAAGCAGAAATTAAAGGAAATTTATGAAATGGGCTTTGCCATTGGGAACCATACGGCAACACATGCCAACTTGAAGGACCTGACAGAAGAACAGCAGAGGGAAGAAATTGTGAGCGTCAGTGATACCGTGGAAGAAATAACAGGCGAACGGCCGAAGTTCTTCCGTGCACCTTTCGGCTCCAACACTGATTTCTCCAAGCGTCTGGCGGAAGAAGAAGGAATGCTTGTTATGAATTGGACCTACGGCTACGATTGGGAGAAGCAGTATCAGAATCCGGAAGCTCTTGCTGACATCATGGTCCATTCCGAATATTTGAATGACGGGGCCAACCTGCTTATGCACGACAGGGAATGGACATATCAAGCGCTCGGTGATATCGTCGATGGTCTCCGGGAAGAGGGCTATGAGCTCCTCGATCCTGCACTAATTCAAACGCCTTAAGAGAGAACGAACCACATAATGTACAGGCTGAAGACCATCTCCGGATGGTCTTTTTTTGTCTAAATCTTTTCCGTATCACATATATTGTAGGAAGGAGAAAATTAGTATAACACATTTATTAAAAAGTTATACTTTTGGGCTTGATTTTTCGTTTGTGCCATATTAAAATGAACTTACATTGAAAACGATTACAAATAAAGGGAGTGGATGTAGATGGGTACAATCATTTGTCAAGACTGTCAGAAGGTAATCGAGCATTACGATAATGAGAAGGTGGCTACTCTTTACAGCACATGTCCAACATGCAATAAACCGAAAGAACAATAGGGGATAAAATAAAAAAGAACCAAGCGCCGGAAAAGGCGGCTTGGTTCTTTTTTTTATTGAAATGCTTTCTGTTCCCTGATAACGTGGATGGTTTCCAACGTGTCATCCTCAGGACCCTGTACAGGGAGACCAGCTTCCATATTCTCGTGAATGTAATCGACGTTCTCTTTGGTAATGATCTCACCAGGGATGAAAATCGGAATGCCTGGAGGGTACACCATAACGAATTCGGCACTGATTCGTCCGACAGCCTCTTTCAAAGGCATGGTCTCCGTTGTGGAGTAAAAAGCTTCCCGCGGCGATATCGCAAGTACAGGTATATCCGGCACCTTCACCTTAGCGTTTGCCACTTCGACGGCAGAGGAACGCTCCTCAGCCAATTGACAGAGGGCGTCGATCAATTTGTCGACATCCTCTTCCCGGTCGCCCGGGGTGATGATACACAAAATATTGTAAAGATCGGAGAGTTCGACTTCGATCGCGTAGTGTTCCCGCAGCCATACTTCCACGTCGTAACCCGACATACCAAGTTTCTTAACGGATATGATCAGCTTCGTAGGATCGTAGTCCACTGTGGCATGACTCGTGAGGATCTCCTCTCCAGGACAGTAAATGGATGGAATATCGTTGAGCCTCGTTCTTGTTTCGTCTGCCAGGCGGAGCGTTTCTTCCATCAGCTTACGTCCGTTGACAGCTAGATGTCTCCGTGCTGTATCTAAGGAAGCGAGCAGGATATAGGAAGTTGATGTCGTATGGAGCATCGAAAGGATCGTCTGAACCCGTTCATGTGATACAAGGCCTTCCCGAAGGTTCAATACGGAGCTTTGCGTAAGCGATCCACCGAGCTTATGGACGCTGGTTGCAGCGAGGTCTGCACCTGCCTGCATCGCAGACAGTGGCAGACGCTCATGGAAGTGGATATGGACCCCGTGTGCTTCATCGACAAGGACGGGAATGTCATACCCGTGAGCGATCTCTACTATCTGCTTCAGATCCGCCGTGACACCGAAATACGTAGGATTAATTACGAGTACACCTTTAGCATCGGGGTGGGCTTCGATGGCTTTCTGCACGGCCTCCGGAGTGACCCCGTGGGATATACCGAAGCGTTCATCCAGTTCCGGGTGTACGAAAATCGGCCGTGCACCGGAAAGGATGACAGCAGTCGTAATGGATTTATGGACATTCCGTGGGACGATGATTTTATCTCCAGGCTGGCACACGCTCATGATCATCGTCATGATCGCACCGGAGGTCCCCTGGACAGAGAAGAATGTATAGTCTGCACCAAACGCTTCTGCTGCAAGGTCCTGTGCCTCTTTAATCATGCCCTGCGGATGATGTAGATCATCCAGAGGTTCAATGTTGATCATATCTATGGACAGCGCATTCTCTCCAATAAATGCCCGGAATTCTTCGTCCATTCCTTTTCCGTTCTTATGACCGGGAATGTGGAACGGTGTCGGTTTTTTATCTCTATGTTTCTTGAGCCCTGTGAACAGGGGCGTCTCGTGTTGGTTCATAGTAAAAGCTACACCTCTTTACAAATAGAAAAGCAAATGAATTATAGCAGAGGAGGGGGATAACTGGCTAGTGTTTTATGTATCCTTTTTCCAACCATGATAAAATGGGAAGGAAAGGAGCGGATGGATGTGAGATGGTCGACACGTGTTACCGAACTGCTTGGCATTACATATCCGATTATTCAGGGGGGGCTTGCACACCTGGCATATTCAGAACTTGCATCAGCAGTTTCCGAGGCAGGCGGTCTTGGACAATTGACAGCGATGAGCATGGAAAGTCCGGAGGTATTGAAAGAGGAGATCGGGCGTATGAGGGAGAAGACGGCACGGCCGTTCGGTGTCAACTTCGCTATCGGTCAGCACGGCAGGCCGTACGAAGCGATGGTGCAGGCGGCAATCGATGAAGGCGTCCCAGTCGTATCGGTCACAGGGGGTAATCCTAAGCCTGTCCTTGAAATGGTTCAAAAACATGGGGTGAAGACCCTTGTGCTTGTGGCGTCCCGCAGGCAGGCGGTCAAAGCAGAACAGCTGGGCGCCGACGCGGTGATGGTGGTGGGTCAGGAAGGGGGAGGGCATCTTGGGCGTGATGACGTCGGAACGATGGTCCTGACCCCGCAGGTGGTGGACTCTGTCAAGATCCCGGTTATTGCATCAGGCGGGATCGGCGACGGACGTGGATTAATGGCCGCTCTTTCCCTTGGTGCAGAAGGCATAGAAATGGGGACGCGCTTCATCGCAACAAAAGAATGCACCCTCGCCCATACTTCTTATCAGCAGGCGCTTGTGGAGGCTGACGAAACGTCAACGACCATTGTTAAACGAAGTCTTCAAGCACCTGCGAGGGCATTGAAAAATGAGTGGACAGCACGTATTCTGGAATTGGAGGCAGAAGGAGCGGGGTATGACGGTTTGAAGACGTTCATCGGGAACGAAGCGAACCGCGCTTTTATTCATGAAGGAAAAGAAAGTGCAGGATTCGGCTGGGCGGGTCAGGTGGCCGGCCGAATCAGCGATGTACCGACAGTCGAAGAACTTTTTGACCGCATGCTTAAGGAAGCGGCTGATATCCGTACCCGCTTCTGTCCGTAAATAAGGAGGATTGTTTTATGAGTTATACGTATCCAATCGATGAAGTTCACTGGTCCAAGGAGGAAATCATCGATGTTGTCAATTTTTACAGTTTAGTTGAGAAAGCATACGAGAACGGGGTGAAGCAGGAGGAACTGCTCCTTGCTTATACGAGATTCAAACAGATCGTCCCTTCGAAAAGTGAAGAGAAGACGCTTTGCGGCAAATTTGAGAAAGAATCCGGCTATTCCTGTTACCGGACGGTGAAGGAAGCGCGTTCCAAGCATCCGGAAGATAAAGTGAAGATGTAAAGGAAAGGGCGCCCCAATGGGGCGCCCTTTCCTTATTTCTATAACTGCTCATTGAATTCTTCAGGCCAACTGTTTCGTTGCCTGGTAGAGTGGTTCAAGCGTTTGGAACGTCTCTCTGCACAATTCGAGGAAAGCTTCCCCGTCCTTCAAGCGCAAGTCCCCCCGTTCCAAATGACGGCCGCAGAGAATCTCCGCTTTCTTCACGGACTGAAGCCGCTCTGTCATGCTTAAGAACTTCTCCTCATCGACCTCGCTGTGAGGGATGGCATCCGGTTTCGTATGATCGATCGACCATACGAAATCATCCGGTATTTCCTTTAAGATAGCTGCTTTACTATGCTCGAGCTTTCTTCCGAAGTCCTCTTTAATCGGGCTCTCGTAGATGACGGCGAACCAGATGAACACGTGGGTTTCCCACAAGCCGATTTGAAAATGCGGCAGTTTTTTATAGCCGCGTTTGTTGGATGCAAGGGCTGCCCACGTATCGTTCGGCGGGTTCGTTTTCCGGCGGGCATGCTTCGCAACGTGAACGAACATCTCGTCACCAGTCATAGCAGTCACATCAGGGGCAAGGTCTGTAGCAATCGCTTCCAGTTTCGGGGAAATCCTGCCCCGCAATGCCTCCATTCTATTTTCAAGTCCTGGAATGGAAAAGACGTCGAAATCTTCCTGGGTGAATCCGTGGAACGTACTCATTCTATTAACACCTCCGGTTAGTTCGGTCTTATTTTACCACAACACATCCGCTTTACTAAGCGATGTGTTCGTCTGGTTTGAACGTTGTAAAAATGGGTTACATATAAGTAATCTAACTGAAACTTCTGTCGCAAATGTCACATATATATATAGTAAGGATTTGAAAGGGAGGGGTTTGGCAATGAAACATGTCATGGAAGCGTTGCGTAAGCGAGAAGCAGAAGAGAAGCTCCCGGTGATCCGTATGGAAATTGATTACGAACTGGTCTCCTTACATGATGCGATTCTTGCGGGAGATCAAGAGCAGATGAAGAAGACGAAAAAACGTCTCTCTGAACTTCGTAGACAACTGATTGAATGGTCCATATAGACCGAGCGGCGATTTCCGTTGCTCGCTTTTTTTTGTTTGGAAGGAGGACAAGGACTCCCGGCGGCATTAGGGGAGAGCCTATTTGATGCATTTCCTGTCAAATTTTGATAGGATGGAGGGTGACACTTAGAGAAGGGGTACGATGATATGGATCAACAGATGAAGAATAAGATTTATGATCATGCGAAGGCATGGATCTATGAAGCAGGCGAAAACATCCGGGCTGGAATCGATTCACCTAGATCCATCGAAACGAAATCAAACCCGAATGACCTGGTAACCGAAATGGACCAACAGACGGAGAAATTTTTTGCGGAGAAAATAAAAGAAACCTATCCGGACCACCTGCTTTTCGGAGAAGAAGGCTTCGGAGATGATATCAAAGATTTGTCCGGAACGGTATGGATCGTCGACCCGATTGACGGTACGATGAATTTCGTTCACCAGAAAAGGAATTTTGCTATTTCCATCGGAATCTATTCAGAAGGTACCGGTGAAATAGGCTTGATCTATAACGTGATGGAAGATACTTTGTATGCAGCAAAGCGTGGGGAAGGGTCGTATAAGAACGAAACCCGTCTCCCACAATTGAGCGGGGAACGTCCATTAAACCAGTCGATCCTGGCCTTAAATACGACGTGGCTCCTACCTGAGAATCCCTACGTGGAACATAAAGGGATGGAGAACCTTGTTAAGAAATTGCGGAGCACAAGGTCTTACGGCTCTGCTGCTTTGGAATTCGCATTCATGGCGGAGGGAATTATGGACGGTTATTTGACGATGTCTCTTATGCCTTGGGATTACGCTGCCGGTGCCATCCTCGTTAATGAAGTGGGAGGGACCGTAACGAAAGCGGACGGGTCACCTCTTGATTTGTTAAATAAAACGACTGTCCTTGCATCAAGAGCGAACATTCATGAAGAAATTCTTGAAGGATATGTCCTTTTGAAATAAGAGTAAAAAGAGCGGCCTCGGATTCGAGACCGCTCTTTTTTATGCGTGTTCCTGCTGTAGTTTACGTTTTCTTCGCAGGCCGACGCTCATGATCGCGAAGCCGAGCAGGAAAAAGGCACCCGCAAGCCAGAAGACCTGCTGGCCTAAGGCAAACCCGACAGCGACAAAGGACAAGATGACAAGCAGGGCCAAAAAGCCGTTGCTCCATTGAAAATTCTTCACAAAGACTCACCTCAATTCTTCTCTATTATATAGGATTTGTCTAAATAATGAAAATGCTGTCATGGGTAGCTTATCCTGGATAAATTTAGTATGATGGGAAAGTAAGGAGCCGAACTAGTGGAGGAGGGACTTCATGAGGGACATGTCTACATTACCGGTCCCCGCCGATCTGTGGCCGGTAGCGGATTTCTTCTTCCGGGGGCTGGGAAGTGAAGTCAACTTGAATGATGAAACAGAAGTGGGAATGTTGTTTCGTTCGTTTTTATTATTATATTTGACCGTCGTGTTGCTGGCGATCGCGACTTTCAAGCTTGGATTCGCAAGAAAACTGCCTGTATTGAAGACGATTGTCGTATACGGGGTGCTCGTCATCGGTACCTTCATACTGACTCTTCTGTTAGGGTTGAACTTGCCGATTCCGGAAAGTCTGATGGTGGCAGCCCTTATTCTCGGTGTTTACCGTGTTCGTCTTCACAGGGAACGCAGGGAAAGAGCCGGGAGAGAGCCGTCCTGATATGGAAAGAGCCCGGGTGCAGGCACCCGGCTCTACGGTTCTATAGTTTACTTCAGCTTAAATGCTTCTCTTTCTTTCTCTCCTTTTGAAAGCGGAAAGAACCGGAAGCGAGCCGTTTTTTCGTGTTTTTTTCAATGCGATCGTGGCATGATTGACACATGTACGTGTGAATCCGCCTGTTTCTCAATCGCTTCGCCTGTAAACAATAACTGTCGATTTTTTCAATCTTGTCGCATATCACGCATTGTACACGCATCTATTTCACCTCTATCTTTCAAAACGATTACATATAGTTTAACATATGATGGCAATTTAAAATAGATGCAGATTCCACGTTTGATTGGACAGGTGGTTGGGAAATGTAAGAAAAGAAGTCAAGGAAAGGGTGGTTGGATGAAGAAACGTTGGATTTTTACCGCAGTTGGAGCAGTAGCAGGAGGAACACTTGCTTATTTCCTGAAAGATGAGGATAACCGCAAGCAGGTAAAAGACAAGGCAAAATCCATTCAAGGTACGTTCACCTCCAAGGATGATATGCCGATTGAGGAAGCCGGTAAGCCGGAAGTCTCTCATTTGGAAAATGCGGACATGGTGTCCGAAGGCTCTCAGTTCGGTGTTCAATACTACAACGAACTAACAGAGAAGGAAAGAGAGATCCTGGAAAGAAGTAACAGCTAAATCCTTTACGGATTTAGCTGTTTTTCTGTTAATGATCCTTCGACTGTTTCTTTTGGACATCTTCCAGATTCTCTTTTTTATCTTTTGGTATCGTTTCTTCGTTTGTATTTGTTTGCGGTTTTTCGTTAATCGGACCTTCGGGCATGTACCTGGCGACAATCTGGCTCAGTTCATCCGTCACACCTTCGACCGGATGTCCTTCAGCAATCTTTCTGCCAAGTCCTCGAAGGCGTTCGACCCCGTCTGCATCGGCAATGACGGCTGCCTGCTTGCCGTACGGATCATGCTTGAGCGCTTCAGCGACGGAATACTTAATGACCCCGACGCGGGAGCGGTCCAAATCCTTGTCCACATCAATGCCGACGGCTACATAGTTACCAAGTACGATCGCTGTCGCATCATGGACGTCAGGAACCTCTACGGCAATTTTCGCCAAATGCCGGGCTGCCTGCTGGCTCGTTAAGTTCTTTCTTTCCACCGGATCCGAGTCCGTCACATATTTCAGTTCCGTCTCACCCTGTCGTTCCTGAAGCAGCGACTCTTCACCGGATTGCTGCTGACAGGCGGCTGTAAACAGCAGCGCAGTTGTCAATAGAAGTTTTTTCACTGGAAACACCACTTTTTTTATTTATAGCCTGTGATTTATGGTGGATAATATGCAAAAAGGACAGCTGTATCAGCTGTCCAATTGTTTACTTCAATTCAATTTTTTTGATGCCTTTGATCGGTTCGGATCGATTGGAACCATCCTGGAAATACAGATGGACCGGCCCTTCTTCTTGGAGCGGCTTTCCATTCTCTGCGAACAGCAGGTAGGCGTGCTTCAGAACATCGGCATCGACGACGTGTTCTCCTGAAGCCGTATGTAAAGCGGCCTGTGTGACTTCTTTTTCCGGCTCACTCGTCTCGAGGAACGGCTGGATCGGCATAAGGAACGTACCGGTCAATATCCGCTGTTTCTCATATCGGTTCAAGCTCTTGTTCACCGGTGGGTTAATTTTCTGTTGGTAAACTTCTCTGTCAAAGCGTAGGGACTTGCGTTTTAGTTCGTCTTCTTCTTCCGATTGTGCCCGTACTTCATCCGGTTCGAATATTTCGTCGAACGTCATCTTCCGATCATCGAAGATCCATACGGTAGGATCCAGAGTGATCGGGAATTTTACATTTCCTGCTATTTGGACAATCATGGCGAAGCCACCTTTCGAATAGTAAAAAAATTCATGCATAAAAAGCATAGCAAAAAATGAATTCGATTTCATTACAGGGAGGTCCTTTCATTGAAAAAAGATATTACCGAACAGGAATTATCCGGATGGCTGGATAATGTCCGGCCCTATGCCTATGACGGACAAGTAGCCAACTATATCCCAGCCTTATCACGCCAGGACCCCGAAGATCTGGCAGTTGCCATCCATTATGTAAATGGAGAATCGGTGGAAGCAGGTAAAACAGAGGTCCGGTTCACTTTGCAGAGTATTTCCAAAGTGATTGCACTTGCGCTTGCATTGATGGATAACGGGGAATCCTACGTTTTTGACCGTGTCGGAATGGAACCGACGGGGGATCCATTCCACTCGATCTACCGTTTGGAACAAATACCTTCTAAACCGCTTAACCCAATGATTAATGCAGGAGCGCTTGCGGTTACAAATATGATTCACGGAGACACACCGGATGAGAAAGTGGGGAGGCTGCTCAGTTTCATGCATGAACTGACGGATGATCACTCCATTACGTACAATGAGGAAGTTGCCGGCTCTGAATTTGAAACAGCCTTTCTCAACCGATCCCTCCTTTTCTATATGAAGCAGCATAGAATTGTCACGGGAAGTGTGGAAGAGACACTCGATGCATACACGAAGCAGTGTGCGATAGAGGTCAATGTCTGCCAGCTGGCAAGAATCGGTGCCCTCCTTGCAAACGGCGGGGTGGATATTCAATCCGGAAGGCGGATTATTCCGAAACACCTGGCCAGAATATGTAAAACATTTATGGTTACGTGTGGGATGTACGATGCTTCCGGTTCCTTTGCGATTAAAGTGGGCATCCCTGCGAAGAGTGGTGTTTCCGGATCGGTGCTTGCTTCCTTAAATCATTTTGGAGGGATAGCGGTTTACGGACCAAGCCTTGATGAGAAGGGAAACAGCGTCGTCGGGCTGAAGCTGCTGGAGATCCTCTCCAACCGTTATGACCTGTCCATTTTTTGACGATGCCAAGCGATTCCAATGTTGCATTTTTTGCGTGTAAACGATAAGATGTTAAAAAGAAAGACATGTATTCGGGAGGGGATTTTGATGTTGTCTGATGTGGCTGTGGATCATCGTGAGAAAGCCTATGCCCTTCTTAAAGCTGATGCTGATAAAATTCTACAGTTGATTAAAGTACAGATGGACAATCTGACAATGCCTCAGTGTCCACTTTATGAAGAGGTTTTAGATACACAGATGTTCGGTTTATCCAGGGAAATCCACTTTGCGGTCCGGCTGAACCTGATTAGTGATGAAGAGGGAAAACAGCTGTTGGATAATTTGGAAAAACAATTGAATGTACTGCACGAGGCTTCTCAAAAGTCTTGATTATCAACTCAAATTACGACAATACTTGTTGTAGTTTGAGTTTTTTAGTTTTTAAAAAACAGCGCACGGATAACTGCCATCCATTGGAAAAGTCAAAAAAGCAGGAAAAATAGGTTCCTATGTAGTAAAAGTAACAGAAAGATCATCCATTGCAGATTACATCTAGAAACAGACATAGTAAATGATAGAAATGGAGAGTGGGACTATGGCACAAGTGAAAAAAATCAACAAAGTTCTTGTAGCGAACCGTGGGGAGATCGCGATTCGTGTATTCCGCGCGTGTACGGAACTGAATATCCGTACGGTCGCCGTCTATTCTCAGGAGGATACAGGCTCCTATCATCGGTATAAGGCGGATGAAGCCTATCTTGTCGGGGCAGGTAAGAAGCCTATTGATGCTTACCTGGACATTGAAGGAATCATCGAAATCGCGAAAAGTGTTGGAGTAGATGCCATCCACCCGGGCTATGGCTTTCTATCAGAGAACATTCAATTTGCCCGTCGATGTGAAGAAGAGGGAATTACGTTCATCGGCCCGACCAGCGAACATTTGAGCATGTTCGGGGATAAGGTGAAAGCCCGTTACCAGGCGGTTCAAGCGGATATTCCCGTCATTCCCGGGAGCGATGGTCCTGTAAGCGGTTTGGATGAGATACGAGCCTTTGGTGACAAACACGGCTATCCGTTAATGATCAAGGCATCCATGGGCGGCGGCGGCCGGGGCATGCGGATCGTCCGCAGTAGAGAGACCCTGGAAGATTCTTATGACCGTGCCCGCTCGGAAGCGAAGGCTGCCTTCGGAAGTGATGAAGTATATGTAGAGAAGCTGATTGAAGAGCCGAAGCACATCGAAGTGCAGATCATGGGGGATCATGAAGGCAACGTCATCCACTTATACGAGCGTGATTGCTCTGTCCAGCGCCGTCACCAGAAGGTGGTGGAAGTGGCTCCGAGTGTTAATCTTTCAGATGATCTCCGGGAGCGGATTTGTGCTGCAGCGGTTAAATTAATGGACAATGTCCAATATGTCAATGCTGGAACAGTTGAGTTCCTTGTTACCGGCGATGACTTTTATTTTATAGAAGTAAACCCTCGTGTTCAGGTAGAGCATACGATCACAGAAATGATTACAGGTGTGGATATCGTCCAGACCCAAATTCTTTTAGCGGAAGGGTACGGACTACATAGTGACCGGGTCAGCATTCCTCATCAGGATGAAATCAAACCGCACGGTTACGCGATCCAGTCCCGTGTTACGACAGAGGATCCGTTAAACAACTTCATGCCGGATACAGGGAAGATCATGGCTTACCGGTCCGGAGGAGGTTTCGGGGTTCGTCTCGATGCAGGGAATGCGTTTCATGGTTCCGTCATTTCCCCTTACTATGATTCCCTGCTTGTGAAGTTGTCCACATGGGCACTGAGCTTCGATCAGGCAGCGAATAAGATGGTCCGTAATTTGAAAGAGTTCCGGATCCGCGGTATTAAAACGAATATTCCTTTTCTTGAGAATGTCGTTCAGCACAAGCAGTTCCTGTCAGGCGAATATGATACCACCTTCATCGACCGTTCACCGGAACTATTTGTATTTCCTAAGCGGAAAGACCGTGGTACGAAGATGCTTTCCTATATTGCCGATCGGACGATCAACGGTTTTGAAGGGTACGGCAACCGGAAGAAACCTCCATTTCAGAAGCCCAGGGTTCCCGAAGTCAAATACTCCGAACCTGTGCCGGAGGGATCAAAGCAAATTCTTGATGAACGCGGCCCGGAAGGACTTGCTGAATGGCTGAAGGAACGGAAGGATGTGCTCCTCACCGATACGACGTTCCGTGATGCTCACCAGTCGCTCCTTGCCACAAGAGTAAGAACGAAAGACCTTGAAAACATCGCAGAGCCTACTGCACGCCTGCTTCCAGATTTATTCTCCTTGGAGATGTGGGGAGGAGCCACCTTTGATGTATCTTATCGATTCCTCAAAGAAGATCCTTGGGAGCGTCTATTAAAGCTGCGTCAAAAAGCACCGAACGTATTGTTCCAAATGCTCCTTCGTTCATCCAACGCGGTCGGATACAAAAATTATCCGGACAACCTCATCCGTGAGTTCGTGGAGAAAAGTGCAAATGCCGGAATCGATGTATTCCGTATTTTCGACTCTTTGAACTGGGTGGAAGGAATGAAGCTGACCATAGATGCGGTGCGTGAAAGCGGCAAAGTAGCAGAAGCAGCCATCTGTTACACAGGAGACATTCTCGACGAAAGCCGTCCGAAGTACGATCTGAATTACTATAAGCGGATTGCCAAGGAATTGGAAGAGGCTGGTGCCCACATTTTAGGAATCAAGGATATGGCAGGGCTGCTTAAGCCGGAAGCCGCTTATCAATTGATCACAGCTCTCAAAGAGACGGTGGATATTCCGATCCATCTTCACACGCATGACACGAGCGGAAACGGCTTATTTACCTATGCCAGAGCGGTAGAAGCGGGTGTTGATGTAGTAGACGTTGCCGCAGGATCGATGGCCGGATTAACGTCACAACCGAGTGCGAACAGCCTTTATTATGCTTTGGAAGGCAGCGAAAGAAAGCCTGATGTCAACATCAAAGCTTATGAAGAGCTCGGGAAGTACTGGGAAGATATCAGAAAGTATTACCAGGATTTTGAAAGCGGTATGATGGCTCCACATACGGAAGTTTATGAGCATGAGATGCCAGGGGGGCAGTACAGCAACCTGCAGCAGCAGGCGAAAGCCGTCGGGCTTGGGAACAGATGGGAAGAAGTGAAGACGATGTACCGTCGTGTAAACGACATGTTCGGTGATATCGTCAAGGTAACACCGTCATCCAAAGTGGTCGGAGACATGGCCCTTTACATGGTTCAAAATGACTTAAACGAGGATGACGTATATGACAAAGGGGACACGCTTGACTTTCCGGACAGCGTGGTAGAGTTGTTCCAAGGCTATCTTGGACAGCCGTACGGTGGGTTTCCGCAGGAGCTCCAGCGTATTATTCTTAAAGGGCGGGAACCGATTACCGTACGCCCGGGAGAATTGCTGGAGCCGGTAGATTTCACGGATCTGAAAGAAACGCTGTTCCATAAACTCGACCGTCCGGTGACCAGCTTCGATATGATCAGCTATGCTCTTTATCCGAAAGTGTTCATGGATTATCATGGATTCACGGAACAGTACGGAGACATGTCTGTACTTGATACGCCGACATTCTTCTACGGAATGCGCCTCGGAGAGGAAATCGAAGTAGAGATCGAACAGGGAAAAACATTGATCGTCAAGCTCGTTTCTGTCGGAGAACCCCAGATCGACGGAACCCGCGTTATCTATTTTGAGCTGAACGGTCAGCCGCGTGAAGTCGTTGTACGTGATGAGAATGTGAAGGCGGCTGTTGATGAGCGTCCGAGAGCCGATAAATCAAATAATAAACATATAGGAGCGAGTATGCCTGGTACAGTCGTCAAAGTCCTTTCCAGCAAAGGAGAAGATGTAAAGAAGGGGGATCATCTGATGATCACCGAGGCCATGAAGATGGAAACGACGGTTCAAGCTCCATTCGACGGGAAAATCAAAGATGTTTATGTATCCAATAACGATGCGATTCATGTAGGAGATCTCCTCATCGAATTTGAATAAGATAAATACGTGTCCCTAAGGGGGCGCGTATTTTTTTGATGGCAGAGGCTGCTTTATAGATCTACGATTATTTCTTGGTCATCTTGGATAGGATGGTAGGTGGAGATCCTCTTCGCGGTACTGGGAAGCTTCGGATTCGAAGCTTATGAGTGCCTCATTGAAAAATTCACAAATTCGTCACAAAATAATAAAATTCCTCTGTTTAAATAGATACGATAGCGATTACATGATACAATTTATTTGATGTTTCCTGTCATTAAATTACTTTTCTAGCAAGAAACAGTTTCTTTTTTACATGCTTGTTAACATTGGTGGAAGCAGTAAGAATTTATCTTTATTCCATCCGGTTCAAGAAGCATGACCGACCTTAATCTGTCATCCTTTAGACTTTTTTATTTTTCAACTTGCGGAACCGCTTTCGTGAGTGATTCTCCATGATACCTTCACCGATTCTTCCAAATTTCATCCGACAGGAAGTGGAAGATGACAGAGCTTTGTTCACACCTATTTGCATACGATTGTTGGAAAGAGGCACGATATCACTAGTCCTGCATGAAAGATTTACCTCTGCTGTTGAAGAATACCTACATAAGGCTTTGAACTAAGCCGGTTACCGGGTTTTCGTTTTTATGGCCGGTCCTTATGGATCGGGCTTTAAAATATAATTTGTCACTATAAGAGAAAGAGAGGTATTGCGCATGAGAGGTTGGACGAATAAGTTCCGTTCTTTCCTTTTACTCGGTTTTCTTACCGCGTTCCTTTCCGGATGTGGAGAAGAGAACCTTAGTGCCTTGAAACCGAAGGGGTATGGAGCGGAATTATTATTGGATCTTATGTTGATCAGTATTGCGATCATGATCTTTGTTTTTGTGATCGTTATGGCCATTTACGCCTTCGTTCTTATCCGTTTCAGGGAAAAGAAAGGACAGGAACACGTCATTCCGAAACAGACGGAAGGCAACAAGGCGCTGGAAGTGATCTGGACAGTCATTCCAATCATCCTTCTGCTTGTCCTGGCCATTCCTACCGTACAAGCGACTTTCGATCTTGCTGATCAATCCACTCAAGGGGATGAAGGGGTTGTGACGATCGAAGTCACCGGGAACCAATATTGGTGGCATTTCAATTACCCGGATCAGGAAATTGCCGTCAGTCAGGAGCTCTACATCCCGACAGGCGAGCGTGTCTACTTAAATATGAAATCCAGTGATGTCATCCACTCCTTCTGGCTTCCTTCCATCGCTGGAAAGATGGATACGAATCCAGGAGAGAATATGAACACCATGTACTTAGAAGCTAATGAAGAAGGGGTCTACTGGGGACACTGTGCCGAGCTTTGCGGCCCTTCCCACTCTTTGATGGATTTCCGCGTGGTGGCGGTCAGTCCGGATGAGTACGATCAGTGGGTGGAAGACATGCAGAATATTGATCCGGAAGCCGCTCCGGAGACGACATCCGCTCAGGATGGTCAGAAACTTTTCAATGATAACTGTATGAGCTGTCACGCTATCGGTGGAGCGTCTGCCGGTGTGGGGCCGAATCTGGCTAACTTCGGTAATCGGGAGAAGATTGCCGGTATATTAGAGCCTTCCAAGGAGAACCTCGTCGACTGGATCGTACAGCCGGATGAAGTGAAGCCTGGAAACCAGATGCCGTCCGAGCTTGTTACAGAAGATGAGGCAGCTGATATTGCCGATTACTTATTACAATTGCAGCACTCTGACGTGGGCAGTGATGTTCCGACACAGAGTGAGGACGAGTGATTCAATAATTGATAGAGGTTGAAAAGGGAGGTTAAAGCGTGAGTACTGCAGTAGCACACAAGCGAGGCCTCGGTGCTGCGATTTGGGATTATTTGACTACCGTAGACCACAAGAAGATCGCGCATCTTTATCTGGTTGCCGGAGGATTATTTTTCCTTATCGGCGGTCTGGAGGCCATGATTATAAGAATTCAGCTGATGAAACCGGACAACGATTTCATTTCGGCTGGACTATATAACGAAATGATCACGATGCATGGAACAACCATGATTTTCCTTGCGGCTATGCCGCTCATTTTCGCATTAATGAACGCCGTTGTACCGTTACAAATCGGGGCGCGGGACGTCGCCTTTCCATTTTTGAATTCTTTGGGATTCTGGCTTTTCCTGTTCGGCGGATTGATGCTGAATGTTTCCTGGTTCACAGGAGGAGCGCCGGATGCCGGTTGGACCAACTATGCACCGTTATCGACGACATCACCTGGTCACGGCGTTGACTACTATGTCATGGGTCTGCAGATATCAGGTGCCGGAACGTTGATCGGGGGGATCAACTTTCTCGTAACGATCGTCAATATGCGTGCGCCTGGTATGACGTATATGAGGATGCCGTTGTTCACATGGTCGGTCTTTGTGACAAGTACACTGATTTTGTTCGCCTTTCCGGCTTTGACGGTCGGTTTGTTCCTGATGATGTTCGATCGAATGTTCGGTTCTGCGTTCTTTGACGTCGCCCTCGGTGGTAACGTCATCATCTGGGAACACTTATTCTGGATTTTCGGACACCCGGAAGTCTATATCCTGATCCTGCCGCTGTTTGGTGCATTCAGTGATATCTTCTCGACGTTTTCCAGAAAGCGTTTGTTTGGATACTCCGCAATGGTATTTGCTACGGTATTGATCGGGTTCCTTGGATTCATGGTATGGGCCCACCATATGTTCACCGTCGGAATGGGACCGATTGCTAACTCCATTTTCGCCGTAGCTACGATGGCCATCGCGGTTCCGACCGGAATCAAAATATTCAACTGGCTCTTCACGATGTGGGGCGGCCAGATCAAGATGACCTCTGCAATGCTTTGGTCTGTCGCCTTCATCCCTTCTTTTACCATCGGTGGGATGACAGGGGTTATGCTGGCAGCGGCGGCTGCCGATTACCAGTATCATGATACGTATTTCGTAGTCGGTCACTTCCACTACGTCATCGTCGGCGGTGTCGTCTTTGGATTGTTCGCGGCTCTGCACTACTGGTGGCCGAAGATGTTTGGTAAAGTATTGAACGAAAAATTAGGTAAATTGGCATTTTGGCCGTTTTTCATCGGCTTCCACCTGACATTCTTCATTCAGCACTTCCTGGGGCTGATGGGGATGCCGAGACGTTACTGGGTATTCCTTGAAGGACAGGGGTTGGAAACAGGAAACTTGATCAGTACGGTCGGGGCCTTCCTGATGGCGATTGGAACCGTTATTTTTATGATCAACGTCATTTACACGTCCGTTCGTGAGAAGAAGGTCGACGGGGATCCTTGGGGCGGCCGTACGCTTGAATGGTCCATTCCTTCCCCTCCGCCGCACTACAACTTCGTACAGACGCCGTTGGTCCGCGGCCTGGATCCATTGTGGGTCGAAAAAATGGATGGAAAAGAGGGGATGACTCCGGCAGAACCACTTGGTGACATCCATATGCCGAATGCATCGATTCTTCCATTTACTATGTCTTTAGGACTTTTCATCGCCGGTTTCGGCTTCATTTATCAAGTCGATGATTCTTCCTGGTTGATCGCGGTCTTCGCAGGGATGGGAATCACCTTACTATCGATGCTGCTCCGGTCTGTAAAAGATGATCTCGGCCATCACATCCATAAAGAAGAGTTGGAAGAAGATATTAAGAAGGGGGTTGCCAAGAAATGAGTCATGAAGATGTATTGAATCCCAAACAAATGCCGCATGATCCTGAAAAGGCCACCCTCGAAGGAAAGAATAAGTTTCTCGGTTTTTGGTTTTTCCTCGGTGGGGAAACGGTCCTGTTTGCGAGTCTGTTCGGAACCTATCTTGCTCTGAACGGCTCCACACAGGGAGAGAACACACCGGAGAATTTATTCGGTCTTGAACTTGTGTTCCTTATGACGATGCTCCTTCTGACGAGTTCATTAACAAGCGTATATGCGATGTATCACATGAAAAACCACGATTTCGGCAAGATGCAGGCATGGCTTGGAGTGACGGTGCTGCTCGGGCTTGGATTCCTTGGATTGGAAATTTATGAATTCGTCCATTACATTCACGAGTATGAATTCACATTCCGTTCTTCTGCGTTCGGTTCTGCCTTCTACACGTTGGTAGGTTTTCACGGCGGACACGTCCTCTTCGGACTCAGTTGGATCGTTACGTTGATGATCCGTAACCAGAAGCGGGGCTTAAACTTATACAATGCCCCTAAGTTTTACATCGCCAGTCTTTATTGGCACTTTATCGACGTTGTATGGGTCTTCATTTTCACAGTCGTCTACCTTATGGGAAAGGTGGGTTAAGCGATGGCGAAGAAAACATATACCAAACCTGTCCACAAGGCGGAGTATGAGAAGAAACAGCACAAGGAAGAAATGAAGCAGCAGGTGATCACCTTTGTGCTGATGATTTTCTTCACCTTAATTGCTTTCGGAATGGTGATCATGGAAGTGAGTTCGTATTTCATCATCCCGATCCTGATTGTTCTTGCAGTCGTCCAGGTGGCATTCCAGCTCTATTATTTTATGCATATGAAAAACAAAGGGCACGACATGCCGGCGTTGATGATGTACGGCGGAGCGGCTGTGGCACTCCTGACAATCATCACGTTCACCTCTATCGTTTGGTGGTAACTGGGAAAAGACCGGGACACGTGTCCGGTCTTTTCTTCATTCGCAATAATTTTGTCTAAATAATGAATAGTGGGAATATTACTTAATATTTCCTCGTTTTTTCCAAATGAATTCGGTAAAATGAAGAAGAAAATACAACGAACAGGGAGTGGCAACCATGTGGTTAGAACTTCAAATCTTCGGCTTCCGTGCACTGTGGAGTCCATTCTATCTTCTTTTTGTCCTGGTACTGGCATCTGTCTACTATTATGTGACCGGTCCGGGGAGAAAGGAAGGGGAAGCGCGACCTTCCATTGTTCAGCAAGTGCTGTTTTATTCGGGTATAGTTCTCTTATACACCATTAAAGGCTCTCCTGTCGATCTCCTGAGCCATATCATGTTCACCGCCCATATGACGCAGATGGCGCTGTATTATCTGCTGTTCCCAATTTTAATTATTAAGGGTGTTCCCGTCTGGATTTGGGAGAAAGTCCTGACGGCTGGAGGGATTGCTCCCGTTATGAGTTTCTTAACGAAACCACTGCTTTCTCTAATCGTATTCAACGGCTTGTTTTCTATCTATCATATGCCGCCTATATTCGATTTTGCCAAATCCAGTGAGTGGGCGCACACGTTGATCACGACGTTCATTCTGTTTACAGCCTTCTGTATGTGGCTTTCCGTCTTTCCGCCGCTGAAACGGATGGACAGGCTGAGTCCCCTGTTGAAAATTGGATTCATTTTTGCAAACGGCGTCCTGATTACTCCTGCCTGCGGGCTGATTATTTTTGCCGGGTCACCAATCTATGCGACATATTCAGACGGCGGCGCTTGGATTCAGGCAATGAGCCTGTGTGTGCCAGCGGATGTTTTGAGTGGTTTGTCAGGAACGCTGACTGGTCCTTCTTATTTTTCAGCGATGCCGGTCCTTGAAGATCAACAGCTTGGCGGGATTATCATGAAAGTAACGCAGGAGATCATTTTCGGATCCGTGATCGCTTATATCTTCTTCCAATGGTTTAATAAAGAAAAAGATACGATCGATCCGCTTCCCGGTACAGTTGGAACAGAGACTTGAAGCGTCCATTTAATAACCAGAAGTTAATATCATCATTGTTTGAAAAGGGAAAGAGGTGCTTGTATGCCAATATTGCCGACGTTAAGTACATTTTTCATCGTAATCAGTGCCGTCTTTGTAGCTGTCGGATGGTATTTGATTATTAAGGATAGAAAGAGTGCACACAGGAAAGTAATGCTGCTTGCTGCGGTCAGTGCACTGACTTTCTTTATCATCTATGCCAGCCGGACTGTCTTTGTCGGGAATACAAGTTTCGGTGGACCGGATGAAATCAAAGTCTACTATACGATCTTCCTCATTTTTCATATCTTCCTTGCGACAGCAGGGGCTGTATTTGGAATCGTGACCCTGCTTTTCGGGTTTAAGAAGAACATTGGAAGACATAGAAAAATCGGACCAGTAACAAGTATCATCTGGTTCTTCACCGCCGTTACCGGAGTTGCGGTTTATCTGCTTCTTTACATCATTTACGACGGCGGCGTGACGACGAGTATGATCAAGGCGATTCTAGGTACATAAGTGGAAGGTCGCTGCTTTCGCCATTCCTCTCACGGAAGTTAGGAAAAACAACGAAATTATTCGTTGTTTTTTTGTTTAACAACTGGAGGAAAAAGGTATAAAGGAATGTACTAATAAAATCCTCTATACATATAGGAAAGGGATGGATTACGGATGGAAGTGAAGTCAGCAAGATTGAAGCTTTTTCCGGTCACACTCGATTTGGCACAAACATTGATGAAGAATTCCTTGGCTTTTTATTACAAATTCCAACTGCCTTGGAATAAAAATTGGCCGCATGACGGACTGCGAGCGTTGCTCCCGATGTATGCAGAGAGGCTGGAGAACAATCCGGAAGAGCTTGGATTCGGACCGTGGGTGATCATCGACCTTGAAGAAGAACATGTAATCGGGGATATTGGTTTTAAAGGCCTGCCCGATGAAGATGGAAACATAGAAGTCGGCTACCATATCGTCGCATCCGAGCGTAACTTCGGCTTTGCCTCGGAAGCAGTGGATGCATTGTGTCAATGGGCGTTTCGCCAGGAGAATGTAAAGGGGATTGAAGCGCAGTGTGATAAGGGAAATATTCCATCACAGAAAGTTTTAATCAATAACGGTTTTAACCATACGGGAAGAAGCCAGGATATCCTTGTATTCAAGAAAGATAAAACACCGAAGGATCATAAACAGAATACGTTTCACGAAGGAATTTAAAAACCCGGAAGCATGAGGATGCTTCCGGGTTTTTATCGTTTATATTTTCATATTCCATTTAATAATTCCCGCTTCTTTAGCGGAATTAAAAGCGATGACAAGCAGAGGACCAAGGATAAATCCGAGCAGTCCAATCAGCTGCAGTCCTAAATACATGGCGATGAGCGTGGCAAGCGGGGAGAGCCCGATATGCCGACCCATGACCTTCGGTTCGACTGTACGCCTTATAGCCAGTAAGACGATAGCAAGAATGGCGAGCTTCGTTCCGGTAGCCACATCACCGGTGAGCAGGGTATAGACGGACCATGGACCGAGAATAACAATGGAACCGATAATTGGAATGAAGTCGATGATCCAGATAATAAAGGACATCAGTAGAGCGACTTCCGGTGCAATCCACAGTAGTCCTGCCAGAGAGACAATGAAAATGATAATACTCACAAGAAATTGGGCTTTCAGGAAGCCGAACACGACATAGGACAGACGAGCATTCATGAATTTAACTTTTTCAGATGTCGCTTCCGTGAAATTGTTGTGCATCTTTTCCCGTAAGCGCGGAAGCTCCAACATAAACATAAACAGGGCAATCAGATAAACGAGCAGACTGACCAGTAATTCCGGTATCTTGGCCGCGGCGGCTGCGATATTTGTAATTTCAAGCTTTTCTGCAATCGTATTGGAAGTCCTGTCCACTGCATTTGTAAGTTCATTCGTTACTTTGTCGACGAACTCCTTCGGCATATTCTGTGTGAAGCTGGACATATTCTCTTCCCAGTCCAGAAGGACATCGTTGATTTGGTTAATATAACCCGGAGCGTTGTCAGCCAGCTGCACAATTTGAGTGACTGCTTTCGTTATCGTGAAAGAACCGAGAAGGCCGAGAAATACAAGGAACAAAAGAAACACGATCGTCACAGACATTTTCCTGTTGATCCGGAACCTGAATTCGAAAAATCGAACCGAGGGATTTAAGAATAATGCCGTCACAAATGCCAGGACGAGCGGAATCGACACAGGCAGAATAAAGTAGGCGATGATGATAAGTAGGATAGCTGCCATGATCAGCAGCCATTGTTTTTTTGAAAGATATCGGAACAATTTAAGTATCTTTCTCCTTTCCCCCATGAATCTGTGTAGAGTTTGCATAAATGGAACCTGTTTCCATATACAGGTCTGCTAAAAAAGCCGCCCATCATTCAATGATGTGCGACTCAGTGGCATCCGGCTGTATCAGCGGCGGTCCGGATCGTTTGAAAGTTCATTCACTTTTGCGAGCACTTCTTCGTTTTCATTTTCCTGTGCCCATTTCTTTAATTTATCGAGGACAATATGTTCAGGTACTTGTGTATGGTATTTCTTCGCGCCGTCTGCGACTTTGTGTACCAAGGATAAGGCTCTTTCTACTAAATCATTAGAAAAGCCCTCCTGATGCCCATACTCGATGCCGTGAGGATAATAATGACGTCCTAGAAGAGGCTGAAGAAGCCGGATGACGGCATCTCCGCGATCGACATCCCCTTCAACGGCGAATCCCTGAATCCGTATGTAATGGGTCACATTCTTTTCTGGTGCTTCCAACTTGTAATCGTACGTTACTCGCTCATAATCCCAGGAGCCGCCAAGGATAAAACCGTTGCTTTCCATTAATTCCGTAAGCGGTTTAAGGTCGACGACAAGACCTTCCATACCAGTACCTTCTAACCTCATAGTTTATACACCTCACAAATTGTTATGTATCTTACCGGACGATCGTACGGATTTATTTCGCAATTGTCTATGGTGTTCCGTTCCATTACTTACTATTGGCATTTACAGTTATATTATACAACAAAAGGGTCGGCATTGCATGTAATAAAATCCTCAAATAGGAGACAATAAAGTTTGATTTCGACTTAATGAAGGAGGAATTATTGATGAAGACGGTAAAAGATATTATGACCAGTGATGTAGTTGTCTGTCATACGAATGATCAATTGAGCCAAGCGGCTTCCATGATGAAAGAAAGGAACGTAGGAGCGATTCCAATCTGCGATGAGCAGGGGAACCTTATGGGAATGGTCACGGACCGTGACCTGGCAATTCGCGGTTATGCGGCGAAGCAGCCCGATTCTACACCGATCCAGCAGGTGATGAGTGACCATATGTACAACTGTTCACCGGATACGTCATTGGAAGAAGCGAGCCGGATCATGGCTCAGCACCAAATCAGACGCTTGCCTGTCGTGGAAAACGGCAAACTCGTCGGCATGCTTTCTCTCGGAGATCTCTCCGTTGAAGAAATGTCCGACCATGCAGCTGGAGTGGCTTTGCAGGATATTTCCGAACGTCCGGAACTCCACTGAGAAGAAGGCAACCCGCTTTAGGGCGGGTTGTCTTTTATAATGTTCATAGATGATTTGGATGATTATTATACATATAAGTAAATACTTTTTAACAAGGAGGAACGGATGAAAAGATGGGGGTTGATTTGGGGATGTGCAGCGGCCTTGCTTATTTTTGGGCTATGGAAGATAGGTGGGGAAGAAGAGAAAGGTTTGGAAGAGGCTGTAGTGACAACGGGGGAGCCCATGCAAGAGAAAGAAGCGTTCTCCTTGGAAATGATTCCGGGGGCGACCGCGAAAGATCTCGCGGTGCTGTTGGGTGCACCGATGAAGAAGGACCCTGGGAGATACGGCTATCAGTGGTGGATGTACAAAGAAGGAGAGGCACCGATCCTGATTGGGATGTATGAAGGGGAAGCAGTAACGGCGGTTGTATTCCATAGAGTTAAACACGGGGATGTCCGAGTCGGTGATTCCTACCAAACCATCGGCAGGCGTAAGACGTTGCAGAGAAAATTCCCCTTACCGAGTGAAGGTCCTTATACCTTTGAATTATCGGAAGAGGACGTTCGGACGAGGCCGCTCTTACCATTTGAAGAGCAGTGGTCGCTCCAGTTATATATCGATACGGTGACAGAAAAGGTTTCTGCTGTTCGGTTGATCCGTAATGATTTCCTGCTTCGGCAGCAACCGTACCGTCTCGTCTATAACGGGGCACTCCCGGCAGCGGAGTACTTGGATAGAGAAGAGTGGGAAGCCGTGCAGGAAGGGGAAAAGGCGCAGATCTTCGCCCTTACTAATTACATAAGGAAACGGGAGGGAGCGGATGAGCTCAAGGAGCATAAAGAAGCGGGAGCAGTCGCTTACCGGCATAGTGAGGACATGGCACGGTCGGATTATTTCTCTCATCATTCTCCGGACGGAAATGGATTGAAGGAGCGCTTGGAAGGCATTTCTTACACCCGGGCGGGAGAAAACCTTGCCGCTCGTTACGTCGATCCGACAGCCGCCTTGAACGGCTGGATGAACAGCCCCGGCCATAGAAAAGCACTGCTGGATACGGAATTTACTCATGTCGGCATCGGTGTCTTCCGAATGCATTACACCCAGAATTTCCTGACACTCCCATGAACGCCTCGCTTCTTTATGCATAGGCTATACTGTAATTCTGACAGTGAGGTGTAGGAAATGGGAACGAATGAGTTGCACCCGAATGTCCAACAGTTCAAAGCATTCGTCGATCGTAAACCTGCAGTGAAGGCACAGCTCCGTAAAAATCATGGTTTGATCCAGAACTATTACGAGAAATGGCTGATTCTGGGTGAAAAGGATCCGTTCTGGGGATCCCTTCCTAAAGTCAAGAACGAACCCGGTCAGGCGAAGATGGACTGGATCAAACAAATCGGCCTGTTGATGGAAGATATAAACTGGGAAGAGGTATCGCGTCAGATCGATGAACTAAATGGAGCGTTGGGCCAGTTCCAGCAGTTGATCACCGATGTCCGGAGTGATTCCACACAGGGTAAAGAGAAAATGGAGTACCCCTATTATTAGGGAGAAAGAGGCAGGTGGAGATTCTTACATTTCCATCTGCCTTCCTATTTGATAAGATAGAGATGGAGGTGGACAAGTTATTATGTTAGCTACAATGGAGATTGTCGATATCCTGGACCGTTCCGAGTCTATAGGCCGGATGGTCATGAACTCCGATACGATGCAGCATTACCAAGAGGCGAAATCGGCTCTTGCCAACGATAAAGAGGCGCAGAAGCTCATCAGGCGCTTTGCAGATATGAAAGAACACTATGAGGACGTGCAGCGATTCGGTCGCTATCACCCGGATTACAATTCGATCATGAAGGAAGTCCGACTGGTAAAAAGGGAGATGGATATGCATGAATCCGTGGCACAGTTCAAGAAAGCGGAACGCGAGATTCAAAAGCTCCTTGATGAAATAAGCGAAAGTGTTGCTTTCAGCGTGAGCGAACAGATTAAAGTACCGAAAAACGGCGCGGCCCTTACCGACAGCGGATGCAGCGGCGGCTGTGGTAGTGGTGGAAGCTGCGGCTGCGCTTCCTGACTACCGCTCCAAACGGATGCAGTCGGTACATCCATTCCCACAGCAGAACATCTTCTTTTGTGGTACGAGAAACCGAACCCGATACACATAAAGCGCCTGATCCTTGCGTACATAACTCATCGCAAGGGTCAGGCGTTTGCCTTTCATCGCAGTCGCTGCACAGTTTTTCAGCGTATTTTCAACGGGTTCTCGGTCAACGGATCTATCTGTATGAAGATAAAAGAACGGCATCCCGGCATATATTTTTGATGTAACTTGCTTAAAAAGAGGAGATTGGTCCAACAAGGATTCGAACTTCTGCCAAGCTTTTTCCTGATCGGTCTGCATGAAAATACCACCCTTCAAAAAAAGAGTCATTGCCGGCTTGTTCCTCATTTGGTAAACTGTCGTTAACAAATTATGTTTCATGGGGAGTAGAGACGGACTATGAACAGAACGAAACGGCAAGGAATTATCGTCTATTTTCAACATATGAAAAACATCAGGCAGATAAAGAAACATGGGCATTTGATCCATGCTTCCAAAAAAATGAAGTATGCCCTCATTTATGTTAATCAGGAGGACTTGGAGTTTAAGATGGAGAAGCTGGAACGCCTCCCTTTCATTTCCCGCGTCGAGCCTTCCTTCAAGCCGGAAATACGGACGGATTATGAAAATGCGAAGCCCGATAAGGCGAAGCAGTATGACTATAAGATGGGTATTTGACTGAAAAAGGAACTTCCGACCGGAAGTTCCTTTTTTATGTGAGTGGAGCGATGAAACGGTTCATCCGAAGAATGCCGATCAAGTGTTGATAGAACAATTCGGTTTCCGGAAAGAGGTTGGATGGTTTGATTGTGAATTCGCTTACCTCTTTGCCGGCTTTCTCGGCCATTTCCTTAAATAGATCAAACCGCTTGTTAGGCATCTCGTGGGGATTTGGGATCCCTTCTCTGCATATATAAATCGGTTGAAATTTATCTCCGAAGGCGGGTTTCATGACGAGCGAAAGGGAAGCGGTCGGTTTGCCTTCCTTCTCACTGTAAAAAGCGATGGCGTGCTGAATACGATCCGGCATTCGTTCGCCCAGATCAATTAATTCATAAATATCCGCATACCCTTCGCCAAGTTCGATGAATTTCTGTATCATAAATAAGAACATCCTTTCTTCGTTGCATCTTCTCGTTTAAAGGTAGCACGAATGTCAGGAAATGTGAACGTTGATTTTCTCAGGAAAGGAGGGAAGTTCTATTGAAAATATGGAAGCAGACAGGCTGGCTGGTCTTCGTCTTTTTCACCGTTATCCTTGCCTATCAGTGGCATGCGGCAGGGAAAGGTGGTGCGAAGCCTGAACAGGAACTGCAGATCACAATCGAAGCAGAGCGACAAATAGCCGTTGTCACGTATCAATACCCGGTTCTTTCACCGGGTGTTTATAAGATCGATTTCCCTCCTGGTGCAGGGGACGTATCCTGTGCATACGAAGAAGATGGATGCCGTTTGGTTGATGGTCAACAGTTAAACCTGGAAGAGACAGCCTCCGTACACCTTACGTATACGGTAAAGATTCCAGAGAACAAGCAGTGGGATAATTGGCATTTGGTAGTACACAAAAACGGTAGCCCGGTCCAGTCTTCCTTCACTCTGAAAATATTGGATGCTGCAGGTTCCGAAAGAAATTGGGCGGCACCTGTCCGAAAGCCGGCAGACATCGAGCTCGACAGGATACATTTTCACCGTTTTAAGTTCGGGAAAGAATATCCTCTTTATGTGACAAGAGGTATGGAGGAATGGACGTATGAGGACAGTACGGTGCTTCTTTCTGACAAGAACAACTGGCTGGAGGAAGACAGGGAATCGTTCAAGGAGATTCTTGACTTATACGGGCCTGCCGTTGTCCGCACCGGTACAAAATCCCTTAAAGTAAAAGACGGATACTGGCAGGTGCCCGGTAAAGATGACGATGCTCTAAGGATGGAACTGTTAAAGCGAAAGCTGACCTCGTTATCTTCCGAGCAAGATGGTAACACAATCGAACGGGCGGTTGGACTGATAGGTGCGGAAAACAGGGATGGTCTTTCTAAGGCGGCTCGAGATTTATTGGAACAAAAGATCGTACGCTCCGAAGCCCCTGCCGACCTTGCATCCTTTCTAGACCGCTCCCTTTATGAGATTACAGGTATGAAAACCTCCTACTTTAGGAAAGGCGAGAAGGAACTGTACTTTGTTCTTAAACACGAGCCGGTGCCGGCAGTCGTTTACCAGGGAGAGCCGTATTATCCCGTGAAAGAATTGGCACAACAGCGAGGATACAGCTTGGTCTCTGTTGGTAAAGGGCAGATACGAATCCTCACACCTGATGGAGAGTACGTCTTTTATGAAAATGAGCCCATCTTCATCTTCAACGAAGAGGACTTCGGGATAGCGGAAGGGGCACTGAAACAATTCGGCGAAACATTTTATATGAAAAAACGGTATGTAGACGATTTGTTCGGCGCATTTCAAAAAAATAGGGCTGCCCGAATCACGGGCAGCCCTGCTTTTTTGGATCATGCAAGATGAAACAAAAAAGTAAAGGGAGAGGAGAAACCGGAGGAAGAACTTATGGGGATGTAAGTCTTCTCCGTTTTCAGAAGCAGTATCATCCGCTTCCGTTGCTAGTATGGGCATAAGTCCAGCCGGATATTCATGGAACAGGAAATTTTTATTGATAAGCATCCCCGCAAGGATGCACTTCCCCGAAAGACGTAATTTATGGTAGGATTATGGGGAATGCTGACAAAAGAGGTGTACACAATGCGAGTGATTGCAGGTCAATTCAAGGGCAGACAGTTGAAATCTGTCCCTACTCATAAAACACGCCCGACGACAGATAAAGTGAAAGAAGCCGTCTTTCACGGAATTGGTCCTTTCTTTGACGGTGGACGGGCACTGGACTTGTTCGCCGGCAGTGGTGGTCTTGGAATCGAAGCGATCAGCCGCGGGGCGGATTCCTGTGTCTTCGTCGACCAGCAGCAGAAAGCGGTCCAGACCGTATATGAAAACATCAAACTGCTCGATATAGAAGACAGGGTGGAAGTGTTTCGTACCGATGCGAAACGCGCGATTAAAGCTGCGGGGAAACGCGGGTTGGAGTTTGAATATATCTTCCTTGATCCTCCTTATAAGAAGTTCTCGTATAAGGATTTAATGGAAGCGCTTTTACAGAACGATCTTGTTGCAGATGATGCTATTATCGTCTGTGAGCACGATGCCTCGGAAGATATCCCGGAAGAAGCGGGCCGTCTGAAACTTCAGAAAACCGACTTCTACGGCAGCAATATCGGCGTGAGCATTTTTCAATGAGGAGGATTAAGTAGATGACAAAGCTAGCAATTTGTCCGGGAAGCTTCGACCCAGTTACATATGGTCATCTGGACATTATCAGAAGAGGTGCCAAAGTGTTCGATCACGTGACGGTGGCGGTGTTCAACAACCAAAGCAAATCACCGCTGTTTGATGTCCATGAACGCGTAGCGCTTCTGGAGGAAGTAACGAAGGACTTGGATAACGTTTCTGTCGATGCCTGCAGTGGTCTTCTGATGGATTATGCAGAAGAGAAGAATGCGAATGCCATTATTCGCGGCCTGCGGGCGGTCAGTGACTTTGAATATGAAATGCAGATTACATCCATGAACAGAAAGTTGAACGAAGACATTGAAACCTTCTTCGTCATGACGAACAACCAATACTCTTTCCTAAGTTCCAGTATTGTAAAGGAAGTCGCCAAATATCGGGCGAATATTTCCGATTTGGTGCCTCCTGCGGTCGAGAAAGCACTCGCAGAGAAATTTTAACGAAAAAGACAATCCTTCTTCATGAAGAAGCGGATTGTCTTTTTTTTGTCCATTTCACAGCAATCATAAAGAGGATGGCAATCATAGTAATTGGTGGACCATACTCGTGGAAGAATTCCAGAATCGGCAGCGTGAATCGCTCATCCGGGTTCCAAATCGGCAGCGATTGTGTCTGAAAGGGAGAACGGACGTAAAAGGCATAGAAGATGAACATGAGTACCGTTGCTAGAACGCCGTGGGCTATGCGGGCGAGCGCATAAGGTTGGAAACGAATGTCTGTTTCCGACAGGATGCTTGCAATCTGTGCCTGAATAGAAAAGCCGTGGAAGCCAAGGATGAAGCTGACCACTAAAAGTTGGGCGAGCAGGGGTTCGTGTGTGTCTGTCACCGCTCCTACTCCAGTCGTCAACTCGAGCATTCCGGCAGCGAAAGGAACCTGGAAAGCATCTGGAAGGCCCGTCCATGCAAGGATATGGGTGAAGATATGAATGGCGCCCGTTTGTTTGAGAAGCTCAGTCAGGACGGAGAAGAGCATGATGAATCCCCCGACCATGAGTAGCGTATCGACAGAACGGGTCACAGCGTCACCCATTAGTCTACCGAAAGAACGTCCATCCTTCAGGCGTGAGTGATGCATCTTCCAAAAAGCATCTTTCCACGTTGACGACTTCCGCTCCATGGATCGTTGTTCCCGGTCATTTCTCCCATAGAACCGCATCCCGATGCCTACAAGCATATTGCCGCCGTAGTGAGAAGCAGCGAGCAGAACACCAAGGTTGGCATCGTGAAAAAAACCAACAGCAATGGCGCCGAAAAGGAACAAAGGACTGGACGCATTCGTGAACGCCACCAGCCGCTCTGCTTCCACTCGCGTCACCTCTCCTTTCTTCCGGAGATCAGCTGTCCATTTTGCCCCGGCCGGGTATCCGCTCGCCATACCCATCACCCATACGAATCCTCCACACCCAGGAACGTTGAACAGCGGCCGCATGAATCGTTCGCTCAATGCTCCGAGACCGTGGACAACACCAAAACCGATCAGGAACTCTGCCGTGATGAAGAAGGGAAGCAGGGACGGGAAGACGATTTCCCACCAAATATCAAGTCCCCTCAAGCTTGCGGAGAGGGCATCTTTCGGGTAAAGGATCAAAGCAACCGCAAGAGAAGTCGCCATCAGGGTAAGAACGACGGTCTTCAATTTAGAAATCTGGATCAACCTCCTCCGGTATCGCAGTTTTCTGTACTTATACCTAGAGAAATAGTAGAATGAGGATATATTTCGGCTGGATATAAGGTTTGTCCATATTCTATGTGTACGCTCATAAGGAGTCGGTTTATTCCATAAAATAAACTACTCGCGAGAAAGGGGAATGCCATGTGGGAAGACCGAAGATCGGCTTGGCTCTGGGCTCTGGTGGCGCCCGGGGGTTTTCACACTTGGGGGTATTAAAAGTCCTCGAAGAGCAGCACATACCAGTCGATTTAATTGCCGGAAGCAGTATGGGAGCGCTTGTGGGCTCTTTTTTTGCTGCCGGACAAAAAATGGACGATTTATACAAGCTTGCGTTCACATTCAAGCGCAAATATTTCCTTGATTTTACCGTCCCGAAAATGGGGTTTGTCCAAGGGAAGAGGATCAAGGAGTACATCCGCCTGTTTACGTTCGGGAAGGCGATCGAAGACTTGGATATTCCGATGTCCATCGTCGCTACCGATCTATATGCAGGAAAGAAAAAAATTTTCACAAGCGGCCCTGCGAGCGATGCGGTACGGGCAAGTATCGCTATTCCGGGGATATTCGTGCCTGAGAAGATTGGGGATCGTTTGTACATAGACGGAGGAGTCATGGACAGGGTTCCGGTCTCCGTCGTGAAAGGAATGGGGGCGGACTTTGTCATTGCGATCGACTGTGCCCATTTCGATGCCAGTCCAAATATCAACTCCATCTATGACGTCATCACCCAAAGCATTGACATCATGCAGGATGAACTGCTTACAGCGACGGGTGTTTCCTCGGATGCGGATGTCATGATCCGTCCGGATGTCTCCAGGTACAGTTCCCGTGCGTTCACAAACATACCCGAGATCGTGAAAGCAGGGGAGAAGGCAGCGGAGGACAGCATGGAAGAAATACGTAAGAAACTCGCTGCGTGGAAGGAGTCTGGAACAAAATGAAATCGAATAAAAGACTGGTAATAACCGCGGTCATTACATTACTGATCGTCGCTTTTCTCGGGGCGTATCGTCTTCCGTTCTATATTTATAAACCGGGAACGGCTGATGCGCTCAATCCAATTGTCGAAGTGGACGGAGGGTATGAAAGTAAAGGAGATATGCACCTTGTGACCGTCCGGGGCGGACAAGCGACGCCGATCCAATGGCTTCTTGCCAAAATCCGTCCGTATCATCAAATTTATCCAATTGATCAAATCCGCCCGGAAGGCGTGTCGGAAGAAGAATACTTCCACGCTCAGCTGCAGATGATGGAGACATCCCAGGAAGCGGCGAAAGTCGTTGCCTATCAGGCAGCCGGGAAAGATATCCAGATCAATTATGAAGGCGTGTATGTCATGAGTCTTGTTGACGGCATGCCGGCAGAGGATGAACTGGAGATAGGTGATCAGATCACAGAGGTGGACGGAAAAGAGATTAAAGAGACGAGCGATTTGATTGACTACGTTAGTCAAATGAAGGAAGGGGACACGGTGAAACTGACGATCGTACGAGGGGAAGAGACTATTCAGAGGGATGTCGCGCTTGCTCCATTCCCGGATACACCGGACAAAATCGGAGTCGGTATCTCCCTCGTTACAGACCGGTCTGTTGATGTCAATCCGGCAGTAAACGTAAAGAGCGGCGATATCGGCGGACCGAGTGCCGGTTTGATGTTCTCCCTGGAAATTTATGATCAGCTGACCGAAGAGGATATGACTGACGGTCTTGAAATTGCCGGTACCGGAGAAATCAATTATGAAGGAATCGTCGGCCCGATCGGTGGAATTGATAAGAAAGTGGTAGCTGCTTCGAAGGAAGGTGCAGACGTGTTCTTCGCTCCAAATGAAGAGGGAAGGAAAGGCTCCAATTACGAAGTGGCGAAGAAAACGGCGGAGGAGATCGATACGGATATGAAGGTCGTTCCTGTTGATACCTTTACCGATGCCCTTAACTATTTGAAAGACATGAAAACGGAACAGGGGTAATAAAAGAGCCGTTCTTACAGAACGGCTCTTTTTGATTACAGAATAACAGGGGCTTGGTATTCCCGTTTCATGAGTGCCGTACGCTGCTTCGGCGCGAGAGGAGCGTAATAAGCAGCCGTCGCCCGTTCCTCAAGCTCAAGAAGAGGATGAGTCAGCTGTTGTGGCTGGGTAATCACAGGTACAGGCGTTGTTTTTTTAGCTTCTTTCAAGAACGAGCGTCCATGCTCATTCATTCCGAGTACTCTGGCATAAGGCGGTTGTTCTTCCTGAAGCTCGCGCCGGGCGGTTTCTTTATCTGTCCCGACAAGGATGTGCACAAGCGTCCTCTGCAGCCTCGTCCATGTATAGCGTTTTGTTTTGACTTTATCCATAAAGTCCTGGAAGGATACAGCGTCCTTCATCAGGCGCTTCAGCCTGTACTCAAGCCCTTCATCGACCCCGTGAATGCTTCTGAGTACGGAAGCTTCCATCGTGCCGACCTTGTATTGGAGGAGCTGAAAATAACGCTCCCATTCATGCCACACTCCCGCCATAGATTGATAAGACAGCAGCTGCTCCACCGTATCCTTTCGCAGGGATTTCACTGCCGCTTCAGTCAAGCGTTGTTTTTTTAACAGCTCCCTGCGTATGCTTGTAGCACTTGCGATGGTTCCGGTAATGTCTTCCTCGTGGTAATGGCTGTCTTTCCGAAGAATCGTCACCGGATCTATATGCGGGGCATAAGCAGCGATTTCTTTCAAATAACTAAGACCGAGGATATTGTTCGGCTGGGACATGTCGACCGCACCGTCGGGGAAATCGATGGCTTCGTATCCCAACCGCGACGCTTCGGGAAAGGAAAGGCCTTCTGCCATGCTTTTCCTGAGTGTTTCCTGATACGTATCCTCATGAAGCTCCATCTGCTCCTTCGTTTGCAAGAAAGCGTCGATCCGTCCGCTCTCACTGCCGAAGCAGACGGCTTGGACACCCAGATCGGCCAAAATCCGGATGGCCCCTTTACTGAAAAAGTCGCTGTTTTGGACGGCATAGAGAAAGGGAAGTTCGACGACGAGATCCGCGCCGCCCCTTAGTGCCGCCTTCGTTCTGTGCCATTTGTCTATGATGGCAGGCTCTCCCCGCTGCAGGAAAGGACCGCTCATGACGGCGACGATGCAGTCCGCTTCCGCCTGTTTCCTTGCTTGTTGAAGATGATAGTAGTGACCATTGTGAAAAGGGTTGTACTCGACAACCACTCCGCAGGATTTCATGAAAAACCTCCTTCGTCCTTGAACAAGTGTTTGGTTTATTTTATCATGGAAATAGGAAAAATTCGCTTTCCTTAAGGATCTTTGGTTAAAACGTCAGGACGGATCACTCGAAGGTTCTATGCTGTAAAGAAAAAATATTGACAAATCAACCAAATACTTTTACAATAACTCTTGTTGCCATGAGGTGATAACTATGAAATTTCCTCTACAAAAACTCAAGCGGACAGGTGAGGAACCTTTCCACTTTGAGGATGACGTAGATATTCGCGAATTAGCAGAATTGAACAATGACATTCGCAGGATTTCCCCTGTTCATGTCAAAGGTCAAGCAATGACTCAAGGAAATGATATAACGGTAACTTTTTCAATCGATGGAGAAATGGTGTTGCCTTGTGCCCGGACGTTAGTTGATGTGACTTATCCATTTCACATTAATGCTCTGGAGGCATTTAATCTGTCACCTTACCATACAGAAGAAGATGACTCTGAAGTTCATTCCGTGAATGGAGAAGTGCTTGACTTAACGCCTTATATCAAGGAAAATGTACAGTTGGAGATTCCGACTCGCGTCTTTTCCGATGATGATGAGGCCCATGAAGCAGCTCCCCAGGTGGGGAAAGGCTGGCAGGTGGTTACAGAGGAACCTGAGGAAAAGAAAGTGGATCCTCGATTGGCTAAACTGCAATCATTATTAAATGAAGAAGAGAACGACTAAGATAGTCTTCCTGGTTCTCAGAATCGTATTTTAAAGGAGGTGTACAACATGGCAGTACCTAAGCGTAGAACGTCTAAAAAAGTCAAAAACCAACGCCGTACTCACAAGAAACTTCACGCACCAGGAATGGTGAAATGTGATAACTGTGGTGAGTACTCCAAACCACACCATGTTTGCAAATCTTGTGGACAATACAACGGAAAACAAGTGGTGAACAACTAAGTTCATCGAAAAGGGCTTCGACTTCGGTCGAGGCTCTTTTTTTGCGGATAAGCCTGTTGTTCTTTCCTTGTTCTGGTACATTAGTAAGAAAGGGGGAGACACACATGTCATATATTTTAGTAGAGCGTAAGCGGGAGGGCGTTGCCGTGCTCACGATGAATCGACCGGAGAAGCGAAATGCTGTGAATCAGAAGATGGCGGAAGAAATGCTGGCTGCACTGACCGACCTCGCGGCTGATCGTTCGTTGAAACTGCTTGTTGTGACCGGAGCAGGGGACAGGGCTTTCTGTGCAGGAGGAGATCTGGAAGAACTGCACGGCGATATCAGTGGGGAAGAGGCATTTCGTCTGTTGTCCCCGATGAAGGACGTATTGTATGCACTCGCTCTGTTTCCACTACCAACCATCGCATTACTGAACGGAGATGCAAGAGGAGGGGGATGTGAAATTGCCACCGCTTGTGATTTCCGCTACGCGGTTCCGGGAACGAAAGCAGGATTTATTCAGGGAAGTCTGGGAATCATCCCCGGCTGGGGCGGCGGTGTCTTGTTATACAGGAAAGTTCGTCCGGAAACTGCCGTCCGGTGGTTAATGGAAGCGTCGATGTTTGATATGGAAGAGGCTTATCATTATGGATGGTTACATAAAAAGATTATGGTAAACATAGATCGCTTATTCGCCCCTTTTACAGCCAAGTCTATAAAACAATTAAGGGTGTTGAAAGAACAATATGTCAGAGAGCTGGGTGCAGACGAGCTTGCGGAACGAATGGAAGCAGAAGTCCGGACGTGTTCCGACGTATGGGACTCAAAAGAACATAAAGAAGCGGTCCGAAGATTCCGGGAGAGAAAAAGATGAGGAATGCGATTCTATCAATCCCCCCTTATGCATAACTATAAGCAAACGATAGAGGAGGGATGCTATGGATGCTCCTAGACAAGACGCCTGGAAGGACGAGGAAGACGTCTTTCTTGCAGATACGGTACTGAAATATATCACAGAGGGAAAAACACAGCTCGAGGCCTTTCAGGAAGTTGCGGAGAAGCTGCATCGAACCCCCGCTGCATGCGGATTCAGGTGGAATGCGACCGTCCGTAAACAGTATCAGAAGGAAATCCAGGAAGCGAAAAACAGCCGGAAAGCGACACGTACACTGTATACGGCTGCTTCCGGAAACGGCGAGACGCCGATGTCGCTTGATGCTGCTATTTCTTTTCTGAAGGAAATGAAAAGCAGACAATACGATGAACAAGGCAAGGAAAGCCTCGAAGTTCAGCTGAGGCAGTTGAATGAAGCGAACGAGAAGTTAAGAGAAGAGCTCAAGCAATGGGAAGCGGCGTGGAATGAGATGGATAAGCTCGTCCACTGGGTGAAGGAAAAGCGTAAAAGTGAAAGTGGCGTGTAATCATTTAATAAAAGCGTGGACTTCTTCTCTATTATCTTCCTATTTACCGCACACACGCCAATGAAAAAGGCCCCTACCAAACAGCGTAGAGGCCTTTCTTCGTTTATTTCTCTTCTGCGGGCCGCTCCTCGACTCCCGAAGGAAGCCAGATAAGAGGGTTCTCCCCAAGGTCTCTTTCCACATCGTAATGGGCTTTTTGGAAGCCCATCTTTTCCCAAAAACTGTGTGAGTTAATGCGCGGGTTTGTTTTCAGTGGAAGATCATAGCCTTTTGCGAACTCTACGAGCGCTTTTCCATATCCAAGACCACGATAGTCCGGAAGCACCTCGAGCTTCCATAACTCCAGATAATCCTGAGGAGGCTTGAAGTAATGGTCATATTTCGATTTCACACGATATAAGCTCATCCGCGCCACTAAAGCGCTTCCATGATAAATGCCGTAAAATGGTGATTCACTGTCATTCTCTACAATATTGCTCTCAAGATCCTCCAGCATCGTAAGTTCCTGATTGCCATATTCCTTGAACCTCTTGAATTCTTCCAGCGTTTTATAATTGACCAGTAGCGGCTGGACTTTCATTTTCGTTGTCATGATGGAATCCCCTTTCTTATATCTGTATCTCTCTATATTATAATATAAAAAAATTCAGAAATAAATGAACAATTGGTTCGTGGACAAGAATCGACTGCACCAGCAGAAACTATTCTGCTACAATAGGGAATTAGAATGGGAAGAAATGGGGAGGATTCATGAAAATAGGAATAGTTGGAGCCGGGGCTGTCGGATTGCTCGCCGGCGCATACCTGGGCAGACACCACGAGGTACATATGATCGTGCGGCGCGAAGAACAAAGGAGAATGTTGACAAAGAACGGAATTGCCTGCGATACGCTTGAAAGTCCCGTCCCTGTTAAGGCTTCGTGCTCCTTGGATGAGGAGGTGGACCTTATCCTTTTGACCGTAAAGCAGCATCATCTTCCGGATGTGTTGGATGATGGACTCCCGGCCGGTGTCCCGTTATTATTTCTGCAAAACGGTATGACGCACTATAGGCGTGCTTCCATCGATCCGCGTCCGTGTTTTACAGGAATTGTGGAACATGGAGCGAGGAAAGAAAACGATTGCTCCGTCCGTCACACAGGGAAAGGTGTCATGCGAATAGCGCCGTTAACAGACGAGGGCTTCGGGGTGTATCGCCGTCTGTTTGAGGCGCTTGCGGAAGAGGATTTCCCGATTTATTTGGAGGGACGGGCGGAGACGATGCTGAAGAAAAAGCTTCTTGTGAATGCGGTCATTAATCCTGTAACCGCCGTCTTTAAAGTGAGAAACGGAGAACTGCTTACCAACCCTTATCTTAGCGATATAGCACGGAAACTCTGTGAAGAAGCCTGTGACGTCCTTTCTCTCTCTTTTCCGGACGAATGGGACAGGGTATGTCGGATCGCAGAGAAGACAGGCAGCAACCATTCTTCCATGCTTGTTGACCTTATGGAAGGGAGACAGACAGAAGTGGATGCCATATCCGGCTATATTTTAGAAGAGGGCACCCGGCCGCTTCCCTATCATGAGTTCATCGTTACCGCTGTCCGGGCCATAGAATGGGAGGAAGGAGGGAATACGAATGAGTGATCTTTTTGTGTATGTCATTGCAGGAATCGTGACCCTGCCGATTCCGTTTCTCGTCCTCTTTTATTTATGCGCACGCAAAATGAGCCGCTATAAGCTTAAGGCTCTCCACCGTACGGCCAATTACACAGCACCAGTCTTCATCTTAGCTGTCCACGTGCTTCTGATCGTATTGTTCGACCGCAGCTTTTTATCTGTCATCATCATCTTATTACTGTTATTATTTGCTGCATCGATCATTGCCCAGTATAAGTGGAAGGAGGAAGTCCGCTTTTTACGGGCGTGGAGAAGCTTGTGGCGGGTAAGCTTCCTGTTGTTTATGGTTCTGTATATGGGTTTGTCCTTGTTCGGCTTGGTCGACAGGCTGTTCTTCAGTTGATATGGTGGGGGGAGCCATACGGAGATACGACGCCTGGAAACGCGGGTTCCGTATCTTCTCCAAACAGATGAGGTGAAGTATCCTCCTGTTTTTTGTACAATACAAGAGGATACATACTTCAACCATGTAACTTCAGCAAATAAAGGAGCCATATAGATATGCGTATCGACCCAATACAATTACCGTCCAAGCAAGCGTTCTTCCAGGATTATAAACAGAATTATGAAGCGGTAGCCGACCGTTTTGCGTACCACCCTTTCGAAGATGCGACCTGGCAGGCAAGACTGGACAGGCTGAAAAAACAGCCTTATCAGCGGGAAGCCTTGGCAGAAGTGCTGACAGAAATGAATACCCGCTGGGATGCGCCCGCCGCCTCTATGGAAAATATTGAGAAACTGAAAGAAGAAGACAGTGTCGTTGTCATAGCCGGACAGCAGGCAGGGCTTCTTACAGGACCGCTTTACTCCGTCCACAAGATCATCTCTGTCCTGCAGCTGGCGAAAGAAAGCGAGAGAGCAACGGGGCGGAAGGTAGTCCCTGTTTTCTGGATCGCCGGGGAAGACCACGACTTTGATGAAATCCATCATGTGTTCATGAAAGAAGACGACCACATGCGTAAGATGACCATCGACCACATGCCGGAAACGAAAGCATCGGTTTCAGAACTGGACATCGATCAGGAGAAGGGGCGTAAATGGCTGAAGGATGTCTTTCAGATGATTCCGGAAACCGAATATACCCTGGATCTGTTCAAGGAAATGGACCGTCAGTTGAACGAGTCCAAGACGTACACGGACTTCTTTGCTCGATTGGTGTATCGCTTGTTCCCGGATGAGGGGATCGTTTTGATCGATGCCCATGCCCCGGAAGTGAGAGAACTGGAGTCGGATTATTTTAAGAATATGATTGAGCACAACCGTGAAATTGCACAGGGGGTATATGCTGTCCTTCAGAAGAACCGCCAGGCCGGCTACGAAACCCTACTGGACAGTGAAATCAATGACGCCCACCTCTTTTACCACCGGGGAAAAGAGCGCATTCTCCTTAACCGGGAGGAAGACGGGATGTTCCGAGGGAAAAATAATGAAGTGGCTTTATCGAAAGAGGAGCTGCTTCACATAGCAGAGCACTCCCCGCAGCAATTGAGTAACAACGTGGTGACAAGGCCGTTGATGCAGGAGTCGTTATTCCCGGTGCTTGCTTTCATCGGTGGTCCCGGTGAAATCAACTACTGGTCTGCCCTTAAACCAGCCTTCGATGCGGCGGGTCTCTGTATGCCGCCTGTCTTCCCGAGGCTGTCCTTTACACTCGTCGACCGGAAGACAGGACAGAGCCTGGAGAAGTTCCAGATCACAGCTGAGCATGCTGTCCGACACGGTGTCGCCGGGGAGAAAGTCAATTGGCTTGCCGCGATGAGTCAACCTCCGATCGGACGTCTGTCTGAACAAGTAAAGGAAGAGATCGACCGTGTGCATGCTCCTTTACGACAGGCATCGGCCGGTATCAGTACAGATCTCGGGCAGCTTGCAGAGAAGAACCTGCAATATATCCTGGATCATATCGATTATATGGAGAAGCGTCTCCACCAATCCATGGAAAACCGTCATCAATATGAAATGGATCTTTTTGCGGACATCGATGTCACACTTCATCCATCCGGGGGCCTTCAAGAACGAGTGTGGAGCATTCTCCCATGGGTCAACCAGCACGGGATGGAGTTGTTCAGCCGGTTGAATAGACACCATCTGAGCTTTGAGCAGGACCATTTTGTCGTATATTTGTAGGGGAAGTCACCCACTTTCTACCACGAACAGAAAAATAGCTTCCACCCTTTAAAATCCTGCCTTTCGAGGCAGGATTTTTGCTGTTGGGAGAGAATGAATAAAAAGTAAGTGGAGAAAAGTGGGGCGATGTGGTAAGGTGAAATCAGAAGGTGGGGGAACTCTATGTTCATGGGTGAATACCAACATAACATCGATGCGAAAGGAAGGATTATTGTGCCTTCCAAGTTCCGACCCGATCTCGGCGAAAGCTTCGTCCTGACCAGGGGTTTAGATCAATGTTTGTTTGCTTATCCTATGGATGAATGGAGACTGCTGGAAGAGAAGCTTAAAAAGCTTCCCCTTACTAAGAAAGATGCCCGGGCCTTCACCCGCTTCTTCTTCTCCGGTGCTGTTGAATGCGAAGTGGACAAGCAGGGGAGGGTGAATGTCCCCCCGACACTTCGGAAGTATGCATCATTGGAAAAGGAATGTGTCGTGATCGGTGTTTCCAACCGAATAGAGTTTTGGAGTCATGAAGAATGGGAAAGTTATTTCGAGGCATCGGAAGAATCCTTCTCAGAGATTGCAGAGAATATGTTGGATTTTGATATCTGACAAGCAGAAACGAGTGAAACCATGTTTGAACATTATAGTGTATTGAAAAAAGAAACCATTGAATATTTAGCTGTCGATCCGAAAGGGATTTACGTAGACTGCACCCTCGGTGGTGGAGGACATTCCGAAGCGATCGCATCTGTGCTTGAAAGCGGAGGACGGCTGATCAGTTTCGATCAGGATGAGATTGCACTGGCAGCCGCAAAAGAAAGACTGGAGCCGTACGGAGATCGGGTGACGTTCGTCCATGCGAACTTCCGACAGCTGGAAGAAAAACTGGAAGAATTGGGCATCCCTGAAGTGGACGGGATCATTTATGACCTCGGTGTCTCGAGCCCTCAGCTGGACGTGGAAGAGCGTGGTTTCAGTTATCACCAGGATGCACCGCTTGATATGCGGATGGACCAAAGCCGCCCGTTAAGCGCAAAAGAAGTCGTTAACGATTGGGCATATGAGGATCTGGTTCGTATTTTCTTCAAATATGGAGAAGAGAAATTCTCGAAGCAGATCGCCCGTAAAATTGAAGCGGCAAGGGAAGATAAACCGATCGAAACGACGGGAGAACTGGTGGAATTGATCAAGGATGGAATCCCTGCACCCGCAAGAAGAAAAGGCGGACACCCGGCTAAACGGATTTTCCAAGCCATTCGTATTGCGGTCAATGATGAATTAGGTGCCTTTCAGGACAGCCTTCATCAGGCAGCGCGTTCCGTAAGCGTCGGCGGCAGAATCGCTGTCATCACATTCCATTCTCTTGAAGACCGCTTGTGTAAGCAGGCATTCAAGAAGTGGAGTTCGAATCCGCCGCTTCCGAAAAATCTGCCAATGATACCGGAGGATAAACAGCCACCTTTCCATCTCGTCAGCCGAAAGCCTATTGTGGCGGAAGAGGAAGAGCTTGAAGAGAATCGCCGTTCCCGTTCAGCCAAACTAAGAATCGTCGAGAAAGTCAAACCTTGGAATAAGGATTTTGAATTCAATGAAGGGTGGAAGCAAACATGAGCGCGGAGCAAATAAGAAGACAAAGACAGCCTTTACATCAGCCTGATAAACAGAAGCAGGTGAAAGTAAAGGTACATAAAAAGAAGTGGATCAGTACAGGAGAGAAAGTGTTGTATTCCGTTTCCAGTGCCGTCGTCATCGCCGCCTCTGTATTCCTTGTTCAGTTCTCCTCCTCTACGGATTCTCTCAATAGAGACATCCGCAGTCTCGAGGAAAACATTTCGAAACAGGAATCGGTCAATGAGAATCTTGCCTATGAAGTCAAAGAATTAAGTAACCCGGACCGTATACTGGGTATTGCTAAAGAAAACGGGCTCGATATCCAAAACGCCAAAGTAAAACAGGCCGGAAAGGTTTCCGATGAGTGACTCTCACTCAGGTGATGCGTGATGAAGAATAAGAAAACCAATCGCAGCGCCGCCCTGCTTCTGTTGGCTTTTGGAGTCCTGTTCCTCGTCATCGCGGGTCGTTTCTTATATATTGAAACGGCTCCGAAAGTCGAAGGGGTGGACTTGAAGAAGTGGGCGGAGAACGTGCGGAAGACGACCTATGATATCGATGCAACACGAGGCAAGATTTACGATAAGAACGGGATGGTTCTTGCTTACGACCGTCCGACTTATCGGATCTATGCGATTCTGGATCCGGATTATTCCATAAATTCCGCGGAGCCGAACCATCTGCAGGATGTGGATGAAGCAGCGGAGAAGCTTGCTCCGATTCTTGAGATGGATGCGAGTGAAATTAAGGAGAAAATCGTAGACGGCCAGGAAAACGATCGGTTCCAAATCGAATTCGGTTCTAAGGGCCGTGATCTTTCACAGGCGAAAAAGGAAGAAATTGAGGATCTTGACATAAGTGGCATAAACTTTACAGAAGAAGCGAAGCGCTATTATCCAAACGGGATGTTCGCTTCTCATATCATCGGCTTTGCCCGGACATCGGAAGGGGAAATATCCGGTGTGACCGGCATCGAAAAGCAGATGGAGAAGTATTTGAAAGAGACGAAGGGCGAAATCAGTTACGAGCGGGATAAGTATGGGACGAAGCTGCTGAATCCGAATGAAGTGATGAAAGAACCGGAAAACGGGGACGAAGTCTACTTGACGATCGATCAGAAGATTCAGACATTCCTGGAAGATGCGATGTCGGAAGTGGATGAGCAGTACAACCCTAAGAAAATCATGGCGGCGGTAATGGACCCGAAAACGGGCGAAATCCTCGCGATGAGTAACCGACCGAGCTACAATCCGAACGCAATCGGAGATGTAGACAACTGGTATAACGACATGATTTCCAACCCGTTTGAACCCGGGTCGACCGTAAAGATGTTCACTTGGGCAAGTGCGATTGAAGCAGGCGTCTATAAAGGAAGTGACATGTTCAAGTCAGGGACGTACAAGGTGACGGAAGACTCGCCTGTCATCGGGGACCATAACAACCGGAACGGCTGGGGGTCCATAACGTATGATGAAGGCTTCCAGCGTTCATCCAACGTGGCGGCTTCCAAGCTTGCGTACGATGTGCTGGGACCGGAGAAACTTCGTAAATATTTCTCTGACTTTCACCTTGATAAGAAGACGGGGATCGACCTTCCGAATGAAAGCAACGGAAGAATCGTATTCGATCGTCCGATCGAGCAGATAACGACAGCCTTTGGACAGGGATCGACGTTCACGCCGATCCAACTGATGACGGCGGCGACGTCGATTGCCAATGATGGTCAGATGATGAAACCATACGTTCTTTCGAAAATCACCTCCAGTGAGGACGGCAAGGTCGTGAAAGAAAATAAACCGGAACAAATCGGAGCACCGATTTCCCCGGATACGGCGAAACAGATGAGAGATCTGCTCGGAACCGTCGTCACTTCCGAGCACGGCACGGGTCAGTCGTTCAAGCTGAATGACTATTCGTTAGCTGGAAAGACTGGTACGGCACAAATAAGTGAACCCGGCCAAGGCTATCTTACAGGCAGAAACAATTACGTTTTCTCCTTCATGGGAATGGCACCGAAAGAAGACCCGGAACTTCTTATGTATGTCGCTGTCCAGCAGCCGGACCTTGAACCGACGGAACTTGGATCGGAGCCGGTTTCCTATATCGTGAAGACGGTCATGGAGAACAGTCTGCATTATATGGATATCAAGCCGGATAAAGAAGTAGAAGAGCCTATGACCCCGCTCTCCCTGCCTGATGTCACAGACCAGCCGGCAGATGAAGCGGCCCGCAAACTGAAAGAGACTTTCGAAAATGTGGAAGTCATCGGCGATGGCAGTAAAGTGACAGCCGTTCTACCTGAACCCGGTACGAAAGTGGTAGAGAACCAAAAGATCATGATCGTCACGGATCAGCCGAAGATGCCTGACTTGACCGGTTATTCCATCAGGGATATCCAGCGTCTTGCGCGGCATTTCAAACTGAATATTGAAACAATGGGTAATGGATATGTTGAAAAACAAAGCATACCGGCAGGCTCACCAATAAAAGAAGGAGGCTATCTGGTGGTGGAACTTTCCCCTCCGGCCTCTGAGTAACACCATTCCAGGCAGTGTTCTAATCGTTTCTTGATTGCATATAGTGATACAAGCTGACTCTAACGACTTTTCAAAGGAGTTTAAGAGATGAGACGAGTATCGCAAGTAATCGTAAAGAAACGGTTAGTCACTGTTTTTCTTGTGGGAATGGTTATTTTTTTTGTCATTGCAGGGAGACTTGGATATGTACAGTTCTTCTTAAGTGATTTCCTGATCTCCAAAGCGGAAGAATCGTGGAGCAGGGATATTACGTTCGAGCCGGAGCGGGGAGAGATCCTCGATACGCATGGGGAAGTGCTTGTGGGGAATCAGTCCGCTCCGACGGTCATGGTTGTACCCAGACAGGTGAAGGATCCGGACAAGACTGCTAAAGATCTGGCTCAAATTCTGAATATGGATGTAGAGAAGGCGCTTGGTCACGTGACGAAGAAGACGTCAATCGAACGGATTCATCCGGAAGGCCGCAAGATATCGGAAAAGCAGGCGGAGGCCATTCAGTCCCTGCAGCTTCCGGGGGTTTATGTAGCAAAGGATTCGGAGCGTTATTATCCTCATGGTTCGTTTCTTTCGCACGTGCTTGGGTTCAGCGGCATCGATAACCAGGGGCTGCTCGGGCTGGAAGCTTATTATGATGAAGAACTGAAAGGGGAGAAGGGCGCGCTGTCCTTTTTCTCCGATGCGAAAGGGAAACGAATGCCGGATATGGCGGACATATACAGCCCGCCGGAGGATGGCAAGGATCTTCAGCTGACAATCGATTACAAAGTACAGTCCATCATCGAGAGGGAACTTGATATTGCACAGGCGAAATACAATCCGGATGGAGCCGTAGCGCTGGCGGTGGATCCGGATACCGGCAAAGTGCTTGGGATGGCGTCCCGTCCCAATTTCAACCCGGCGAATTATCAAGAGGTCAAACCGGAAGTATATAACCGGAATCTGCCTGTCTGGAGTACGTACGAGCCCGGATCGACCTTCAAGATCATTACGCTTGCTGCAGCGTTGGAAGAGGATCTCGTCGATTTGGATGACGAGCACTTCCATGATTCCGGATCAATCAATGTCGACGGCTCGACCCTGCACTGCTGGAAGAGCGGAGGCCACGGCGATCAGACGTTCCTCGAAGTGGTACAGAATTCCTGTAACCCGGGTTTTGTACAGCTGGGACAGCGTCTTGGCACAGAACGCTTGTTTGAATATATTCATCGTTTCGGCTTTGGTGAGAAGACCGGCATCGACCTCGAAGGAGAAGGAAAGGGAATCCTCTTTAAGGAAGAGAACGTCGGGCCGGTAGAGCAGGCTACGACAGCCTTCGGACAAGGGGTATCTGTCACACCGATTCAGCAGGCGATGGCAGTTGCGGCCGCAGTGAACGGCGGTTATTATTATGAACCGTATATTCAGGAAGCATGGCGTGATCCTGTCAGCGGCGACATCCTCGAGAAAAATGAACCGAATATGAAGGAGCGCGTCATTTCCGAGAAGACGTCTGCAGAAATCAGACGTGCCCTTGAGAGCGTCGTTGCACAAGGAACGGGGAGAGGGGCTTACGTTGAAGGATACCGCGTCGGAGGAAAAACGGGTACCGCCCAGAAGGTAGGTCCGGATGGCAGATATATGGAGAACAATCACATCGTTTCTTTTATCGGCTTTGCTCCTGCTGACGACCCAGAATTAGTCGTTTACCTTGCTATCGACAACCCGAAGGACACGGTTCAATTCGGCGGAGTCGTCGCTGCCCCGATTGTTGGCAGCATTATGGGCGACAGTCTGCGTGCGATGGGGGTCAAACCGAGGAAAGATGGCCTGGAAAAAGAATATGCGTGGCCGGAGGAACCACTCGTGGAAGTTCCTGATATCATCGGAATGGACGAAGAAGAACTGGGGCAGATGCTTTTGAATTTAGAAATTGAGGCAAGCGGCGACGGTAAGGAAGTCATCACGCAGTCACCGGAACCGGGTGTGAAAGTAGAGAGCGGTTCGAAGGTTCGTGTCTATATGGGGAATTGATTTTACGCTATAATAAAATTTGCATGCAGGTAGGGTGACGTGTATGAAAATGAGTGAGCTGCTACAGTTTCTTCCTTTCTATCAAACGACTCAGCCGGTTGCAGATATAGAGGTCAAGGGTTTGTCCATGGATTCGCGGACGACCTGTAAGGGCGATGTATTTATCGCTATCCGCGGGGTGGAGGCAGACGGACACCGTTACATAGCTTCAGCGGTTCAAAAGGGGGCCGCAGTGATCGTAGCGGAAGAAGTGACGGATACAGATGTGCCTGTCGTGCTCGTCAACGATACGTCACGGGCACTTGCTATGATGGCGTGTGCTTTCTATAAGACACCCTCTCATTTCCTTCCCGTTATCGGCATCACCGGTACCAACGGGAAGACGACGATCACGTACCTTCTTGAAGAGATGTTCCGGCTTCACAGACAGAGAACGGGGATTATCGGAACCATTCAGGTGAAGATAGGAGACAGAGTCTTCCCTGTAAAGAATACCACTCCGGATGCACTTACGCTCCAAAGGTATCTATCCGATATGCGTGCAGAAGGAGTAGATCAGGTAATCATGGAAGTATCCTCGCATGCACTGGATCAGGGGCGGGTGTACGGCTGTGATTTCGATATCGCTGTCTTTACAAACTTGACGATGGATCATCTTGATTATCACGACAATTTCGACGATTACCTTCGTGCTAAGTCCCTATTGTTCGCACAATTAGGAAATGGGTATAATAAGGGACGTGAGAAATTTGCCGTCATTAATAAAGATTCTCCATCTGCGATAAAATTCATCCGATCGACCTCACAGGCACTGCTCACATACGGCATCCACGAGCGGGCGGATGTCATGGCGAAGGATTATGTCCTGAAGGAGACGGGCACGCAGTTTCAGTTGATTACACCGATTGGAAACGTTAGGATCGACAGCCCTATGATGGGGATGTTCAGCATATACAATATGCTGGCGGCGGCAGGGGTAGCTGTGTTGTCTGGCATCCCTCTTGCGACCATTCAGCAGTCTCTCGGCAGCAGTAAGGGAGTGAAGGGCCGCTTTGAACCGATACGGGAGGGGCAGGATTTCGGCGTAGTCATTGATTATGCCCATACCCCGGATTCCCTTGAAAACGTGATTCAAACTCTGGATGGAATATGTCAGGGAAGAAAAATCGTCGTAGTCGGCTGCGGCGGGGATCGTGACAGAAGCAAGCGTCCCCTCATGGCCAGGCTTAGTGTGGATAACGCGGACCTTGTCTTTTTTACGAATGATAATCCGAGGACGGAGGAACCGGCACAGATTTTTCATGACATGACGATCGGTTTGAAGGGGAACTATACCATTATTGAAGACCGGAGAGAAGCCATAAAGCAAGCGTTGAAGCAGGCGAAGCAAGGCGACATCGTCCTGATTGCAGGTAAAGGTCATGAGACTTATCAGGAAATGGACGGTGTCCGCCATCCATTTGATGATGGAGAGACAGCAAAACAGATACTAAGAGAAATGAAGGAGCATCCAACATGATACTAGAAGTGGTAGAACTATCGAAACTGTATCCGAACAATAAAGGAGCGTCCAAAGACAGCATCCGTATTGAATCCGTCATGACCGATTCCCGTAAAGAAGCGAAGCAGAGCCTGTTCGTTCCTATCGTTGGCGAATCGTTCGATGCCCACCGATTCATTGGTGATGCGATCAAACACGGGGCTGTCGCAGCAGTGTGGCAGAAAGACGTAGAGGTTCCTGCCCTTGTACCGACGGATTTCCCGTTGTTCTTCGTGGACGATACGACCAAAGCGCTTCAGGATGTTGCAGACTACTATTTGAAGAAGGTGGACCCGGTCATCGTCGGTGTAACGGGATCAAATGGAAAAACGACTACGAAAGACCTGGTCGCAGCCGTGCTGTCGACCCGTTTCCGGACGCATAAAACGGCAGGCAACTTTAACAATCATATCGGGCTTCCGCTGACCATCCTCTCTATGGACCTGAGACGGAAGCATGCGTACTGGAGATGGGAATGGACCGGGCAGGGGAGATTTCCGTTTTATCCAATCTTGCAGAACCGGATCACGCCATCATTACGAACATCGGGGAGTCTCACATTGAAAACCTTGGATCGAGAGAAGCCATCGCAAAAGCGAAGCTGGAAATCACGGAGGGACTTTCCCGGACAGGATCGTTGATTTTGGACGGTGACGAACCGCTGCTTGAACACAAGAAGCAGGAGGAAGGAACAATCAGCTGCGGATTTGGTGATGACTGTGACTATCAAGCCGTAATTGAGTCGTCCTCCGATAATGACACGACGTTCCGTGTCGGTGCATCCACCTATACGCTGCCTATGGCCGGGAAACATAATGTGAAGAATGCCACATTTGTCATTGCCCTCGCCGAGCGTCTCGGGTTGACGAAAGAACAAATTCAAAATGGATTCGGCCGCATACAGATGTCTGCCATGCGTTTTGAAAAACATGAAGGTCCGGAAGGGTCTCTTATTATAAATGATGCGTACAATGCGTCCCCGACGTCTATGAAAGCCATCATTGAAGTTATTAAAGATTTGACATCAAAAACCCAAAAAGTGTTAGTATTAGGTGATATGTTTGAATTGGGAGATCAATCAGAGATGCTCCACCGGAGTGTGGCAGACGCCATCGATGAATCGATTTCAGCCGTATTCACCATCGGCGCCCACGCCAAACAGATCTCCGACGCCGCACGGGCGGAATATCCGGATATGGAAACTAAACACTTTGAAGAAAAGAAAGCGTTAAGTCATCATGTGCGTTCGTTACTGACTGCTGATACTGTAGTTCTTATTAAAGCTTCCCGTGGGATGAAACTCGAAGAGCTGCTGACGGATCTTGTAGACTGATCGACAGGCGATGATGATGCTTAAGGAGGAAACGTACTAATGAACGAATACATACTACTAATTACTATGGCAATTTCATTCGCTATCACCGTCGTGATTTCGCCGATGATCATACCATTTTAAGACGATTAAAATTCGGGCAGGCCATCAGAGACGAGGGGCCTGAATCCCACCAGAAGAAATCAGGAACACCGACGATGGGTGGAGTCATGATCATCGTTGCCGTTCTTGCAACAACGCTGATTGCAAGTGCGGTCTTCCATCCGGATTCCAATGGAGCGGAATTGTTCATCCTGCTATTCGTCCTTGTGGGGTACGGACTGCTCGGTTTCCTGGATGACTATATTAAAGTCGCTCTCAAGCGCAATCTCGGCCTTACTTCCAAGCAGAAGATGCTCGGCCAGATCATTATTGCTCTGGTCGTTTATTTCATTTTACGCAACTCCGGATTCCCTACCTATATCAGCATTCCTGGAACTTCCGTGGAATTTGATCTCGGCTGGGGTTACGCCATCTTAATTCTGTTCATGCTTGTCGGTGCCTCCAACGCCGTTAACTTAACGGATGGACTGGACGGATTGCTTGCGGGTACAGCAGCCATCGCTTTTGGAGCATTCGCCATCCTTGCCTGGACAGGAGATATGAATGTCGAAGTCACGCTCTTTTCTTTGGCGGTCGTAGGAGCCCTGCTTGGATTCCTTGTGTTTAATGCCCATCCGGCTAAAGTATTCATGGGAGATACCGGCTCGCTTGCCTTAGGTGGAGCCATCGCAATCATTGCCATTCTTACGAAAATGGAATTAATCCTTGTTATTATCGGTGGCGTATTCGTTTTAGAAACGTTGTCGGTTATTATTCAGGTCATCTCTTTCAAAACGACCGGCAAACGGGTCTTCCGCATGAGTCCGCTGCACCATCACTATGAACTGAAGGGATGGTCTGAATGGCGTGTAGTAACGACATTCTGGACAGTGGGGCTTTTATTTGCTGTTATTGGTATTTATATTGAGGTGATGTTCCGATGAAGACGTTGAAGCAATTTTCCTATACGCATGTATTAGTTTTAGGTTTAGCAAAGAGTGGAACAGCCGCGGCCCGCTTGTTGTTGGACAGCGGTGTGCAGGTACGGGTTAACGATTTGAAGGCAGATCCGGAGAGTTCGGAAGTCCGTGCATTAATTGAAGCAGGAGCAGAAGTGATTACTGGAGGGCATCCACTGTCCGTTCTGGATGGTGTTGATTACCTGATCAAGAATCCGGGAATCCCTTATGAAAATCCGATTGTTTCAGAAGCGGTGGAGAGAGGGATGCCGGTTGTAACAGAAGTGGAGCTCGCCGGATTGCTGCACGAAGGACCGCTCGTAGCAGTCACAGGATCCAACGGGAAGACGACGACTACGACGCTGATTCATGAAATGATTAAAGCAGACGAGCAGAAGGTCGCCCTAGCCGGCAACATCGGACACGTATCCTGTGAAGTAGCGCGTTCCACAGAAGCCGATGAAACGATGGTGACCGAACTTTCTTCTTTCCAGCTGCTTGGAACAGAAGAATTCCGTCCGGATATCGCTGTCTGGCTTAATTTGTATGAAGCGCATCTCGATTACCACCATACGCTTCACAATTATCATGAAGCGAAAGCGAGGATCACCAGGAACCAGACGGAAGCGGATACCCTCGTTTACAATGCCGATGATGAAAGGATTCAAGCCTTCCTTTCACAGACGAAAGCGAAGCTCGTGCCGTTTTCACTGAAAGAAAAAGGGAAGGGAGCCTGGGTGGATGACACGCATCTGTACTTTGAAGAAGAAGCGGTCATAGAGCTTTCGGAAATCGTGCTCGTCGGGGAACAGAACCTGCAGAATATATTAGCCGCCGTCGCCTGCGTGAAAGTTAACGGTATTCGGAACCAGGCCATCATCGATGTTCTCCGTACATTCGCAGGCGTCCCGCATCGGCTGCAGTTCGTCACAAAGAAAGAGAACCGATTGTTTTATAATGATTCGAAGGCGACCAACATCCTTGCGACTTCCTATGCGTTGAAGTCCTTCCAACAACCTGTCATCCTTCTCGCCGGAGGGCTGGACCGCGGGAACAGCTTCGACTCACTTCTGCCTTACCTCGGGGGAGTGAAGGCGATGATCGTGTTCGGCGAGACGGCAGAGCTGCTCATGAAGACGGCTGAAGATGCCGGGATTGAATCGGTTGGGAAGGTAGATACGATGGAAGAAGCCGTCCATGAAGCTTACCGGCAGTCTGAAGCAGAAGATGTAATTTTGCTGTCTCCGGCATGTGCCAGCTGGGATCAGTACCGCACATTCGAAGAAAGAGGCGACATGTTTATAGAAGCGGTGCATAAGCTCTAATAAGGGCTTATGCGACAAGCTTTAGCCCTGTTTTCCACTAAGATGGGAGGTAGGGCTTTTTTGTATGGAAGAACAAAAGAAGCCGGATTTATGGCTGATAGTCTCGATCCTCGGTATATTGACGATTGGTATCATCATGGTGTACAGCTCTTCGAGTATATGGTCGGAATATAAGTTTGACGACCCCTGGTTCTTTGCGAAGCGGCAGATTCTTTTTGCGGCAGCCGGCCTCATAGCCATGACAGTACTGTCGCGGATTCCTTATTATGTCTGGCACAGACACGCGAAAGTTATCCTGGTCATCTGTCTCATATTCCTTATCGCCGTCCTTATTCCCGGAGTAGGGATGGTGCGCGGCGGCGCCCGGAGCTGGATTGGTGTCGGGATGTTCAGTATCCAGCCCTCCGAATTCATGAAGCTCGGTTTGATCTTATTCCTGGCCCGTTTTTTATCCGAGCGTCAGAAGAAGATGGCCTCCTTTCAAGAAGGCTTTCTTCCGAGTCTTGCCCTCATTCTCGTTCCGTTTGCTTTGATCATGCTCCAGCCGGATCTAGGGACAGGTGTCGTCATGGTCGGGACATGCCTTGTTATGCTGTTCACAGCTGGTGCAAGAGTCAGCCACTTCATGTGGATTGCCGCAGCCGGTGCGGCTGGCATGATCGGGTTGATTGCTTCTGCCCCTTATCGGATTAAACGGATCACCGCGTTTCTTCATCCTTGGGAAGACCCGCTTGGTGCTGGGTTTCAAATCATTCAATCATTGTATGCCATTGGACCGGGCGGACTTCTCGGCTTAGGGCTTGGTAACAGTATGCAGAAATTTTTCTATCTGCCGGAGCCTCAGACGGATTTCATTTTTGCTGTGCTTGCAGAAGAGCTTGGTTTTCTCGGTGGACTGCTTGTTCTCAGCCTGTTCTTCATTCTGCTGTGGAGGGGGATTCGGACAAGCTTATATGCACCGGATCTGTTCGGATCGCTGCTTGCTCTTGGTATCGTTGGAATGATAGCCATTCAGGTCATGATCAATGTGAGTGTAGTAACCGGCCTGATTCCCGTTACCGGCATCACCCTCCCTCTGGTAAGCTATGGAGGTTCGTCCCTTACGCTGACCCTTGCAGCTCTCGGCCTGCTGCTCAGTGTAAGCCGCTACTCGGCAAAATAACCTGGTCTTTGTAAAGCAACAGGTGAAATTCCAAATAGGATTCTCCTTGAGTGTTCCCGACCCCTAGCACTGCCTGATGGCAGTGCTTTTTCATTTTTGTACAGGTAACAGCATCCCGTTGCTCCGCTCCCCGGTCATTTACGGAACGAAAGCCCTGTGTACCAAGGTCTACGTCCATTCATGAATTCACGGATAAACGGCACTTCCATCCCGGCTGTCGGATAGGAGAGCCTCGGATCATAACTTTCCGACCGTTTCGAACGAACCAAAAAACAAACCGTAATAGAGCCATATTTTTCTTCTGTAAACTATAATTAGGCTTTAATGTAAGCTTTTTTACATAATCCTTTAATTTTTCGTTTAGAGTTTTTTGTATATGGGTAAACCATTTTAGCGAATGGACGCCGGATCTCCCGATTCGGCTGTTTTTTTGTATGAAATTTGCTAGCAAACTAGTAAAACTCTCTCAATCTCGTGCACCGTTTTTGTGATATAATGGCAATGGATAGGTGTATTGAACATCGACACATATCAAGGAATATCATTCTTTCCGACAGCTAGATAGAGCATCGAAAGGGTGTCTGGGAGTAAGGAGAAATGCCCGTTATGGAAGAGAGAAAAGTGGTTTCCATAGAAGATCGCATACCAAAACTGAAGCAGACGAGGCGAAAGAAAGCCAATCGTCGATTGATTGTGTATTTGACTATTCTATTTTTGCTGATTGCGACGGTCATCTATCTCCAGTCGCCGCTCAGCAACGTTCGAAATATCGTCGTGGAAGGCAATGATCATGTGCCTGAAGAGAAGATTATGGAGCTTGCGAAGCTGAGTACAAACACGAATTACTGGAAAGTGAACGACAAAGAAGCAGAGAAGAATATTGAAAGTCATAAACAAGTCACGTCGGCGACGGTGGACCGCCGTTTCCCGAATACTGTCCATATTGACGTGACAGAGGCAGAGCGTATCGGATATGTTCAGCAGGATGGAAAGTATTACGCGATTTTGGAAAATGGGACGAGGCTTGACGGTTCCGACGCTTATCCTGGTGGGGATGCACCGATTCTGGCCGGATTCACAAAAGAAACGTATTTGAAAGAGATGTCCCAGGAATTGAAGGAGCTTCCGTCCAGTGTGTCCAGTCTGATTTCCGAAATACACTGGGAACCGGAGGAAGGGAATCCTTACCAGATCCGTCTTTACATGAATGACGGTTTCCAGGTTCAGGCTTCCATCCGTAATTTCTCTGATAAGATGCCTGCTTATCCTTCCATCGTTTCTCAATTGGAGGACGGCGCAGAAGGTGTCATACATATCGGAGTCGGCGCCTATTTCGAGGAATTCTCATCCTCTGACAAAGAGGAAGGCCCGGAGGAGGAAGAGACACAGACAGGAGAGACAGCACCTGAAGAGCCTGCGATTCCGGATGAAGTCGCTCCTGAACCGGAGGAAGCAGATGGCGGGGAAGGTGAGTCTGAAAGCGCTCCGGGGTCGGAACAATCTGACCAAGCTTCCACAATACAATAAGTTCTTCCGAAGAGAGTAGGGGAGGGGTTGAACCCGCGTCGCTGCGGTGTTTTCATTCCCCGCCCTTCAAGTCCATACCGCGTATATCTGTCCTTAACATCACGGCTGTGTGGACGGGGGGGGATTCCTTCTCGGCGGACGGTCTGCTGCACAGGCTGCTTTTGTCCAGAAATTACTAATGAAAAGATGAAAAAAATCAGCGTATTTAAAAGGAAATTAACGAAAGTCTGTGGAAAACAACTATATAGTACCAGTTTGCCACTAGGATAAAGGAAATGCATAAACCATTCGAATATATCAATTCATTTACGTTTATATTGCAGCGATTGTTTTTTGAACGTGAATTCGATATGCTTTGAACTACTTATATGGCTTGTTACAGGAGGTGCGTCACTGGTGAATCAGAATGAAATTTTAGTTAGTTTAGATATAGGTACAAGTCGGATTAAAGTGATAATTGGAGAAGTGATGAACGACAGCCTCAATATTATCGGGGTTGGCACAGCAAAATCGAACGGAATGAAGAAAGGCGCTATCGTGGATATCGACCAAACGGTCCATTCGATTCGTTCTGCCGTAGAGCAGGCGGAGCGGATGGTGGACATGAAGATCGACCGCGTCGTCGTCGGGGTAAACGGTAATCATATACAACTGCAGTCCTGTCATGGCGTAGTAGCCGTTTCAAGCGAAACTCGTGAAATCGGTAACGAAGATATCGCCCGTGTGATCGATGCTGCACAAGTCGTCTCCATTCCGCCGGAAAGGGAGATCATAGATGTCATACCACGACAGTTTATCGTGGATGGACAGGATGAAATTACAGACCCAAGAGGGATGATCGGTGTTCGTTTGGAAATGGAAGGAATGATCATTACCTGCGCGAAAACCGTTTTACATAATACATTGAAATGTGTGGAACGAGCAGGACTGGAAGTGTTGGATGTTTGTCTGCAGCCGCTCGCTTCCGGCACTGTCTCCTTATCCGGGGATGAAACAAACCTCGGTGTCGCTCTGATCGATGTTGGAGGCGGTTCTACTACAGTTTCCGTATTTGAGGAAGGGCATTTGAAGGGCACGGGCATGATCCCGTTCGGCGGAGATAATGTAACGAAGGATTTATCCATCGGCCTGCGTACTTCTACAGAGGAAGCGGAACAGGTTAAAATGAACCACGGTCACGCCTTTTTCGACGATGCTAATGAAGAAGAAAACTTTTCTGTCACAATAATTGGAAGTAATCGTCAACAAGCATTCAATCAACTGCAAATCTCTGATATGATTGAAGCTAGAATGGAAGAAATTTTCGTGTTCGCTGCGCAGGAGATTCAGAAGATGGGTGTGCGTGAGCTGCCCGGCGGTTTCGTGCTGACGGGTGGAACGATGAATATGCCCGGTGTGCTTGAACTGGCCCAGGACGTGTTCCATGCCAATGTAAGGCTTGCCATCCCGGATTATATAGGTGTTCGAGAACCGCAGTTCACCAGCGGCGTAGGCATCTTGCAATTCGCCTATCGTAATGCGAAAATACAAGGGAAAGAGATTTTCCCTTCCGTATCGGAAGACTTCCATGAAGAATCGCAGCAGCCGAAGAAACAGAAGCGATCAACGGCTAAACAACAGCAGAAAGAAGAAACAAAGAAACCAGAGAAGAAAAAAGAGTCAGGCTTCAGCAATCTATTGAAGTATTTCTTTGATTAACCCACAAGTTTGAGTCGGTCGATGGACAGACGAACCAATAAATCTTGTAATCTCGTGTATTAGGAGGAACGGAAGATGTTAGATTTTGATACAAGCATGGACCAACTGGCAACCATTAAAGTAATCGGGGTAGGCGGCGGCGGTAGCAACGCCGTCAACCGTATGATCGAGCACGGTGTCCAAGGTGTCGAATTCATTGCGGTGAATACGGACGCCCAGGCACTGAACTTATCTAAAGCAGAAGTCAAAATGCAGATCGGCGGTAAATTAACGCGTGGTCTTGGTGCGGGTGCGAACCCGGAAGTAGGCCGTAAAGCAGCAGAAGAAAGCAAAGAGCAGCTCGAGGAAGCCCTTCAAGGAGCAGACATGGTGTTCGTTACTGCCGGAATGGGTGGAGGTACCGGAACAGGTGCTGCACCGGTTATCGCCCAGGTGGCTAAAGAACTTGGTGCTTTGACTGTAGGTGTCGTGACACGTCCGTTCACATTTGAAGGACGTAAGCGTTCTACACAAGCTACAGGCGGAATTGAAGGATTGAAAGGCGCAGTCGATACACTGATCGTCATTCCTAACGACCGCCTTCTTGAAATCGTTGATAAAAATACTCCGATGCTTGAAGCGTTCCGCGAAGCGGATAACGTCCTTCGTCAAGGTGTCCAAGGTATTTCCGACCTGATTGCCGTTCCTGGATTAATTAACGTCGACTTTGCAGACGTGAAGACCATCATGGTCGATAAAGGATCTGCATTGATGGGAATCGGTATAGCAACAGGAGAAAGCAGAGCAGCGGAAGCAGCGAAGAAAGCGATCTCCTCCCCGTTGCTTGAAACATCGATTGATGGCGCACACGGTGTCCTTATGAACATCAGTGGAGGCGCTAACTTAAGCCTCTATGAGGTACAGGAAGCGGCAGATATCGTAACATCCGCAGCAGATCAGGAAGTAAACGTCATCTTCGGTTCCGTTATCAATGAGAACTTGAAAGATGAAATCGTTGTGACCGTGATCGCTACTGGATTTGACGAGTCCCAACTTGCACAGGGACAGCAGAAAAAACGCCCTCAGGCAAACCCGGCAAGCCAGCCTAAACAAGTGGAGCAGCAGCCGGAGCGACAGAGCGTTCGTGAAGAACAGCCACGTCGTCATACACCACAGCCCCAGCAGAAACCGAATCAGGAAGAAGACACGCTGGATATTCCGACATTCTTGCGTAACCGCAACCGCCGTCGATAAACCAGTTTTCGAAAAACCGCCTTTTCAGGCGGTTTTTTTTTGTTCTGAAAACCCGATTTCAAGGGAACTTTCCTATTCTACGGATTCATCCAGCCAAGTTTATGAAATAATATTCATCTTACGAAAAGCCGTCTGTTTTCCGCGTTTTCCGCGTTCCTAAGGCTATATTCCCTTAACCTTCTCCCTTAATACATTTGCTTTCTCTTTTATTTTCCTTCGTCGACTCTTTCGTATTAGAAGCAGCAGGAGTATGATTTCACCCTTCTACAAAACTTGCTAAATACAGGTTCAGATTCTGACAGACTTTTCATAAGGACGGCCTTATACTTTTTAGTAACAGCAGACAGAGAAGGAGGGGAGAGGGAATCATATACCTAGATGCTGTTTGGTTGCTCAATTTATTGATGGACGGGATGATTCTTTCGCTTACACAGGGGGTAACGCGGTCAAAGTCATCCAGGCTACGGATGGTAACAGGCGCCTTTGTTGCATCGACCATCGTCCCTATCACGATCTACATGCCGGATTCGTGGATGGTCAGCAGTATGGGTAAACTTGTTTTTTCTCTGCTTATCATTTGGGTAACCTTTACATTCACCTCTCTCCGCGCATTTTTCGTCCAGTGGATCAGTTTTTATTTCATTACGTTTGCGATCGGTGGAAGCATGATGGGGGTACACTATTTCCTGGCTTCAGAAGTGAATGTGCTGCACGGAGCGGTCGTGACGTTTCGCGGTGGTTACGGCGACCCGGTCAGTTGGCTGTTTGTCGTCCTGGGATTTCCGGTCTCTTATTTTTTTACAAAATGGCGTTTGAACCAAGTCAGTGTCCACCGGATGAAGCTCGAAGATATTTACGACGTGACGGTGGAGTGGCAGGGGCGGCAGGCAGTTTGTAAAGGGCTCGTCGACAGTGGAAATCAGCTCACCGATCCGCTCAGCGGAAAAATTGTATTTTTAGCAGATCAGCACCTGTGGGGGCAGTTTTTTTCAAAAGAAGAATTGGATCGTTTGGATGTGGACAAGGTGACGGTTACGATGGAGGACTTGGCGGAAGAGACACAGGCTGCGATCCGGCTCGTTCCATTCAGGGCAGCCGGGTCTCAAAGCGGCCTGCTGTTGACACTGGTTGTCGAGCGGATCATTGTCCATACGGATGCGGGGGATTTAGAAATGAAGCATCCGCTGCTCGGCGTCCAGCAGAAGGATTTGACCCATGATCGTCTTTATCACATGCTTATTCACCCGCACATGATGGTAAAAGGTAAATCTGCATGATCCAGGAGGGGGATTCGATGTTCAAATGGTTCTTTAAGGCGAGGCTGTGGTACTACCGTCTGCTTATGAAGCTTGGTATCAAGCAGGATGAAATTTACTATATCGGAGGAAGCGAAGCGCTGCCTCCGCCACTGTCGAGAGAAGAAGAGAAAGAACTGCTCGAGCTGCTTCCAAAAGGAGACAAAGCGGCAAGGGCGATGTTGATCGAAAGGAACTTGAGGCTCGTCGTTTACATTGCCAGAAAGTTTGAAAACACAGGATTGAACATAGAAGATTTAATCAGTATCGGGACGATCGGGCTCATCAAAGCCGTCAATACGTTCGATCCCGAGAAAAAAATCAAGCTTGCCACCTATGCTTCCCGCTGTATAGAAAATGAGATTCTTATGCACTTGAGGAAGAGCAATAAATTAAAAACAGAGGTATCTTTCGATGAGCCGTTGAACGTCGATTGGGATGGCAATGAGCTGCTGCTGTCGGATATCCTCGGTACGGAAGAGGACATCATTACAAAAGGGATCGAGAAGAAAATTGATAAGAAATTGTTGAAATCGGCATTGGAGCAGTTGAACGACCGGGAAAAACAAATTATGGAGCTCAGGTTCGGTCTTATCGGTAAGAAGGAAAAGACGCAGAAGGACGTAGCGGACATGATGGGCATTTCCCAGTCCTATATATCAAGGCTCGAAAAGAAAATCATCCGCAGGCTTCAGAGAGAATTCGATAAAATGGTATAAGGGCATCGTGCATAAATTTTCCTCCCAGGGAGATACTTAGAACTGATTACAGTCACAGCTTCTTGGGAGGGTCTTACATTGACACGACATAAAGTAGAAATATGCGGCGTAGATACATCGAAACTTCCAGTACTGAAGAACACGGAAATGAAAGACCTGTTCAAACGGCTGCAAAGCGGGGAAACCGAAGCTAGGGAACAGCTGGTAAATGGAAACCTCCGTCTCGTATTGTCCGTCATCCAGCGTTTTAACAACCGTGGGGAATATGGGGACGATTTGTTTCAGGTCGGTTGTATTGGTCTAATGAAATCGATTGATAATTTTGACCTGAGTCATAATGTTAAATTCTCCACGTATGCGGTTCCAATGATCATCGGGGAGATCCGCCGATACCTTCGGGACAATAATCCGATTCGTGTATCTCGTTCCCTGCGGGATACGGCATACAAAGCACTGCAGATGCGCGAGAAGATGATTGGTGAAACGAATAAAGATCCGGCTCCTCATGAAATTGCCGAACGCATGGGTGTTCCGAAAGAAGATGTCGTTTTCGCGATGGATGCGATTCAGGATCCCGTTTCCCTCTTTGAGCCGATTTACAATGACGGTGGAGATCCTATCTTCGTGGTTGATCAATTGAAAGACGACCGCGAGAAGGATTCCGTCTGGCTTGATGAATTATCTCTCAGGGAAGGCATGAAGAAGTTGAATGACCGTGAGAAAATGATTTTGACGAAGCGGTTCTTTCAAGGGAAGACACAGATGGAGGTCGCTGATGAGATCGGCATCTCCCAGGCACAGGTTTCCCGTCTGGAAAAGGCGGCGATTAAAGAAATGAATGCTTCGATGTTTCAATGATGATCCAGCGCTCCGCCGATCCGGCGGGGCTTTTTTTTATGCATGGCTCTTTTTCTATTCCTGTTTCTTTCTGCATATAGTGTAAGAGAGGAGGGGAATACATGAAAATCACGGAACTGCAGATGAAAGACGTCATTGCCATGGAAACAGGAGAGCGTCTTGGATATATAAGCGACTTGGATATTGATACACAGCGGGGCCGTCTTAAAGGGCTTGTGCTCACGTTGAAAGGGAAAGCAATGGGGCTGTTCGGGAAGGAGGAAGAGCTTGTCATACCTTGGGATCAGATCGTCAATATCGGTGCGGATGTCATTTTAGTGAAAAAGTCCGCCTACAAGGGCATCCCTACGTCCCAAAAGGCAGAATCAGAGGAATAAAACAAGAAATAAGCGGAATTATGTGTTAAAATGAAGAGAAATTGAGGTGTTGAAAATATGGAACCCTTCAAACGGAAATCAGAGAAGCAGCTGGCTTGTTTGGAAAACTTCCCGGAACTTGTAGCGGGAATTTCCACAAGAAGCGGCGGCTGCAGTCAAAATCCTTATCACACATTGAACATGGGGCTCCATGTCGAAGATGAAGCGGAAACCGTTGTGAAAAATAGACAAAGGCTTGCGGAGGAGCTTGCATTTCCTCTGGAAAGCTGGGTCATCGGCGAGCAGATACACGGGACGAAGATTCACGTCGTACAGAGGAGTGACCGCGGAAAGGGTGCGGCTTCCCATGCGACGGCTGTGGCCGGCGTAGATGGGCTGATCACGAAAGAGCGGGGCATACTTCTTGCGGCTTTCTTCGCGGATTGTGTTCCCCTTTACTTTTACGATCCGGAAACCGCATGGATCGGTATCGCTCATGCCGGGTGGAAAGGGACTGTAAAAGAAATGGCGGGGAAGATGCTTGACGCTCTTCTGGAGCAGGGATGCCGCAAAGAGGATATCCGTGTCATCATCGGACCGTCCATCGGGATGGAGCGCTACGAAGTCGATGATAAAGTAGCGGATGCTGTTCCTGACGCTCACAAAAAAGCGTGTTTGATCGAGCAGGAGGCGGGGAAATATCTTCTTGACTTGAAATCGCTTCATGCCCATATGCTGATCAAGAAAGGTATCCCGTTGGAACATCTGCATGTATCGGGATATTGTACATACGAGGAAGAGGCGGTCTTTTATTCCCATCGGCGCGACCATGGAAAAACGGGACGCATGCTCGGGTTCATCGGGCTCCCGGAATGATAAGAGAAGAAGGAGTTTTGGAATGACGGTCGAAGAAAACCTGGCAACTATCGAACAGAATATAAGACAAGCCTGTGGCAACTGCGGAAGAGCCATGGAGGAAATCACTTTGATCGCTGTTACGAAATATGTCACGATCGAGCGGGCCAGAGAAGCAGTCGCAGCAGGCGTGACCAATCTTGGTGAAAATCGTAAAGAGGGCTTGCTGGAGAAATACGATGAAATTGGCGATGATGCTTCCTGGCACTTTATCGGTTCCCTCCAGACCAGGAAAGTGAAAGATATCATTGATAAAGTTTCAGTCATCCACTCCCTGGATCGCAAATCATTAGCCAAAGAAATCCATAAACGCGCAGACAAGCCTGTTCCGTGCTTCGTCCAGGTGAACATAAGTGAAGAAGAGAGTAAACACGGCTTGCAGGCACAGGAAGTCCCTGCATTTATCGAAGCGATCAAGGAATATTCGAATGTCCGTGTCGTAGGCCTTATGACAATGGCCCCGCATACGGACGATGAAGAGAGACTGAGGGGTGTGTTCCGTCAGTTAAGAGCTTTAAGAGACAGAATTAGAGACAAAGGGTACGCCCATGCTCCATGTGAACACTTATCGATGGGGATGAGCAACGACTACGCCTTAGCTGTCGAAGAAGGTGCGACACACGTCCGGATTGGGACAAGCCTTGTCGGTGAATAAAAAAATCAGAGGTGATAACAATGAGTATGAAGAATAAATTTCGTTCTTTTTTCACATTGGATGATGAATATGAATATATCGAAGAAGAAGTAGAGGATGAGGTGGAAGAGGAGCAAACGTACAACCAGCGCTCCCAGAAGAAACAGGATACTGGTAACGTTGTATCCTTGAAGAGTGCGAAAGGCTCATCCAAAATGGTTTTGAGTGAGCCCAGCAGCTACAACGAAGCCCAGAACATCGCCGATCAACTCGTCAGCCGCCGTGCGGTCGTTATTAATCTTCAGCGCGTCGATCATATGCAGGCGAAGAGAATTGTGGATTTTTTGAGCGGCACCGTTTATGCTATAGGTGGAGATATTCAGAAACTCGGTTCACAGACGTTTCTGTGTACGCCGGATAACGTGGAGATTTCCGGATCCATTTCGGAAATGCTTTCACAGGAAGATGACGACATTAACAGAAGGTGGTAGGCCATGGCGTTTTTGTTTAATATTATTGGAACGGTCATACAACTATATAGTTGGGTTTTAATCATTTATATCCTTCTTACCTGGTTTCCTGGAGCAAGGGAATCCAGCTTCGGAGAAATATTGGGAAGACTTGCGGAACCTTTCCTGGAACCGTTCCGAAGAATTATCCCGCCGCTTGGAATGATTGACATTTCGCCGATTGTGGCGATCCTGGTCCTTCGTTTTGCCGGGCAGGGATTGAATCAACTGTATTTCATGCTTTCAGGACTTTAAAACAAGGAACAGGTCATAGAGCCCGTGCTCTTTATCTGTTCCTTTTCGTAATTATGGAGGTTGGAAGATTTGGAGATCTATCAACATTTTCGCAAAGAGGAACAACCATTCATCGACCAGGTGACGGCGATGCGGGAGGAAGTCGCCATGAAGTACCAGCGGAAGCTGACAGACTTTCTCGATCCTAGGCAGCAGATGATCGTGAAGACGATTCTCGGCAACGATCCCGACCTTATCTACGGCATGGAAGGCGGCGGTGCGTCGAATGAACGGAAACGGGCGATTCTTGCGCCGGATTATGAAATACTTGCACCGGAGGACTATCAGCTCGTTCTTTTGGAGGCGTCGTACCCGGATAAGTTCGTCACTCTGGAGCACAGGGATGTCCTCGGTGCTTTTATGTCTCTGGGCATCCGTCGCGAGAAGCTTGGTGATTTGATTGTCCGGGACGGCAAAATCCAGATCATCGCGGCGTCAGAAATCAGCGAATACATTAAAATGAACCTGACCGGCGTTAAACGCTCAAACGTCCAATTCGAAGAAAAACCGTTTTCTGCATTGCTGGAGAGCGATGAGGAATGGGCGGAAAGGGAGTCTACGGTCTCCTCACTCCGGCTTGACGTCCTCGTCAAAGAGATCTACGGTATGTCCCGTAAAAAAGCAGGTCTGTTTATTGATTCCGGTCAAGTGAAAGTGAACTACCGGGTCGTGGAAGATCCCGCCTTTTCTCTGGAAGAAGGAGACATGCTTTCCCTTAGAGGAAAAGGGAGAAGCAGGCTGCTTCAAGTGCTCGGCCAGACGAAAAAAGAGAAATACAAGGTGAAGACAGCTAAATTAAATGGAACGAATCCTTCGAAATAGCAGGATTTGGCCGTTCCATGTCGAAATGGAATACGTACATGGATTTGATATAGGAGGTGGATGGTGTGCCTTTAACACCACTGGATATTCATAATAAAGAATTTACGAAGGGTTTTCGCGGCTACGACGAAGATGAAGTAAATGAGTTCCTGGATCAGGTGATCAAGGACTACGAAATCGTCATACGTCAAAAGAAAGAGCTTGAGCGCGAGGTCACGCAGCTGAATGAGCGTCTCAGCCATTTCAATACAATTGAAACAACGCTCAACAAGTCGATCCTGGTAGCACAGGAGACGGCCGAGGAAGTAAGAAACAACGCAAATAAAGAATCGAAGCTGATTGTAAAAGAAGCAGAGAAGAATGCCGATCGTATCATCAATGAGGCTCTTGAGAAATCCCGCCGCCTTTCCATTGAAGTGGAAGAAATGAAGAAGCAGGCAAAAGTGTTCAAGACACGCTTGCGTATGCTGGTGGAAGCCCAGATTGATATGATTGAAAACGATGATTGGAACCACATCTTCCAGACGGAAATCGATGATGAAACGGATGTGGAAGAAGAAGAAAAGGCGTACAGCCCGCAGGCGTAAGGGACGTACATAAGGATAAAGCAATTCTTTCATTATAGGTTTTTAATTCAGATCAACGGATGTACCTGTGTATAGAAGATGCCGCCCTCTAATTGGACGGCATCTTTTCTATGGGCAGGTCGATTTTATGGTACAATAGCCTAGGAATATGTTTGATGGAGGACGCTTATGTATGTGTATTATTTGATTATCATTGCATTGATTGCGCTTGATCAATGGACCAAATGGCTCGTCGTGACTAAAATGAATCTCGGCGAGAGCATTACGATTATAGAAGATTTCTTCTACCTGACCTCGCACCGAAACCAGGGAGCCGCATGGGGGATTCTGCAGGGGCAGATGTGGTTCTTCTATATCATCACGGTTCTTGTGATTGCTTTTGTCGTTTATTACCTGCATCAATATGGCAGAAAAAGCCGTTTTGTCGGTGTCGCGCTAGCATTTATTCTTGCCGGTGCCGTCGGGAACTTCATTGACCGCGTGTTCCGTAAAGAAGTCGTTGATTTCGCGAACACGTACATTTTCACGTACAATTTTCCGATATTTAATATCGCCGATTCGTCCCTCGTCATAGGAGTGATCCTTATCATGATCGCTACATTCGTCGACGAGCGGAGAAAGAAAGGAAGTTTGAACTCTTGAGTGAACAGTATATCGTAACAGAGAATGATCAATCATCACGCATCGATAAACTCTTGGCAGAACTGATTGAAGACGCCTCCCGTTCCCAGATCCAGGGGTGGCTGAAAGACGGCGTCGTCAAAGTTGACGATCAGCCGGTGAAGAGCAATTATAAAGTACAGGAAGGTAATGTCATCACATGGTATATCCCGGAGCCGGAGCCGATGGATATCCTTCCGGAAGATATTCCGCTTGATGTTGTCTACGAAGATGAAGATGTGATTGTGGTCAACAAACCATCCGGTATGGTGATCCACCCGTCTGCGGGGCACTATTCCGGTACACTCGTTAATGCTCTTCTGCATCATTGTGATGACTTGTCAGGCATCAACGGTGTCGAGCGCCCGGGTATCGTCCACAGGATCGATAAAGATACAAGCGGCCTGCTGATGGTAGCTAAAAATGATGTGGCACACCAATCATTGGCACGCCAGCTGTCTGAGAAAACGGTGGAGCGTAAATATGTGGCTATCGTTCATGGAGACATCACACACGAATACGGTACCATTGATGCCCCGATCGGTCGGGATACGAGGGACCGCCAGCGGATGGCCGTCGTCGATAACGGTCGCGATGCCGTCACCCATTTTCGTGTGCTGCAGCACTTTGAAGACTATACGTTGGTAGAGTGCCGTCTGGAAACCGGACGTACCCACCAGATTCGTGTACACATGCGCTATATCAGCCATCCGCTTGCCGGAGATCCGAAGTACGGCCCGCGCAAAACGCTCGATTTGGACGGACAGGCTCTTCATGCCAAATTGCTTGGTTTTGAGCATCCTCGCACCGGGGAATGGAAGCAGTTCGAAGTGGAACCGCCGGAGGAATTCAAGGAAGCTCTTCGTTATTTGGAGACAAGAGAAGGATAATTGTCGAATCCCTTCTTGACAAATAAGCCGTGCTTTGACATAATCGGATATAGAAATTAACAGACCTTTAAAAGACAGTCCCGTGAGGCTGAGAAGGAAAACGGTAAGAATGCACGATTCGTGTATTCAAAAAGCCACTTTTCTGCCCTCATGCGGAAAAGTGGCTTTTTTGTTGAAGGAGAGAGCGTGCATGAAAGCGAAAGCGACGGTCCTTGATGACGCGGCCATCCGCCGTGCATTGACGAGGATTTCCCACGAGATCATCGAAAAGAACAAAGGGATAGAAGATTTGGTCCTTGTAGGAATCAAGACCCGCGGGGTGCCGATTGCCCAGCGCCTGAAACATAAGATCCAGGAGATAGAAGGGGCGGAACTTCCGGACGGGGAGCTTGATATCACGCTGTACCGGGATGACCTGACTCCGGAAACGGATGCTCCGGAACCGCAGCTGAAGGAAACGAACATCAAGGCTGATATCGACGGAAAGAAAGTGATCCTCGTCGATGACGTCCTCTATACAGGTCGGACGGTGCGTGCCGCAATGGACGCCCTCATTGACCATGGCCGACCAAGCCAAATCCAGTTGGCCGTCCTCGTGGATCGAGGACACAGGGAGCTTCCGATCCGTGCCGATTACGTCGGAAAGAACGTTCCCACTTCCCTTGAGGAAGTTATAACTGTTACTTTATCCGAAACGGATGAAGCAGATGAAGTGAGAATTTATGAAAAATGAAACAGATAATCCGGTCCTTTAAAGGAAGTCCCGTGAGGCTTCAAAGGTTCGTATCGATGAGCGTGTATCGTTGTACACGTCTACCTCTTTGCGTACCTAGGGACGCAAAGGGGTTTTTTTT